>JAJPJP010000024.1 GCA_021324175.1 Chitinophagia bacterium | reverse complement strand
CAGTTTTTCCATGGTAAATGACTTTCGCAACATGTTCGCCGTATAATCGGAGCGGTCAAGGCTGCAATAGTTGACCAGGTGATAGTCATCTTCAAAAAAAGCTCCCTGTTCGCCATCCCATCCGGTTGAAGAAGCAGCGATGGCGCCACTAAGGACAGCAGGGTGTTGGGGATGATAACCGAGCTCCTCATCCAGGAGTGGCATGGCCGTTTTAAAATAGCCGCCGGGAGCAACACTTGCGGCGATAAACGTTCGTGATGCGTCGGGCGCAACTGCCGGCCAGAATGAATTCAGCGCTGCGCAAAGCTTGCTGTCTTCGGGAAACGGGCTTCCCAGTCCCGCAGTACTTAAAAACTGGTGACGGTATTCGCGAATGGTGACCAGTGACACGTCCCATCCCGGGGCAAAAACACCGCTTCCTGCATCGGTAAGCCAGCTCACCTGCTGCTCATTGTTTTTGGCACCGGGATTCGAGCTGGGAAGAACCGACATGCTCACCATGGCGGTCGTCGTTTTTATTCTATGCTGATTGAGGGCATCAAACGCCGATGCCTTAACAAGCGTTGATTGGATCTCAGGATTAATGAATTGCCTGGTAGTAAAGAGTGGATCTGATCCACCTTCCCGGAATTGATCCTTGATCCCATTATCCGCCTCCCAGTTGGCAATATCAGATTGATCGCAAAGCGGGAAAAAATCCGGCGCTGCCACCAGGGAATAAGCAGGAAAAGATTTCCCGGTCAGGGCAAACGGCCTGGTGAATTTTACTTCAATACACCCGTCGCAGGAATTATCCGAAAATACCGCTGCCTCGTAATCGCCGTCATTGATCTTTTTTAGAAATTCCTTTTCCTTGCTTGCCCTGAACTGCGAACTTATATTTTGTATCTTATTGTTTTTTTTGAGTTCGAACCTGATATTGGCATATTCAGGACCGACCCGGGCATCCGGAAAACGGCGGCTGTTATTTTCATTTTGCAGCGAAGTAGAAAAACGTCGATCAGGGTCATCGCCCATTGGCAGTACGGTAAAATGGATGATCTTTCCATTTTGTCTGGCATACTCGATCAGGTTCTTCGTCTTTTCCGGGACGACGAGTACGGAGGATCCCCGGGGGTCAAGTCTCACCATAAGATCGGAAGGGTTTGAAGTCCTCACAAAAGGTGGTTTATTCAGATTGAATGGTGATGGAATTTTAAGGGACACGAACAACAACCTTAGTTTTTCAGACAGGTGACTTTCCTGGTAAGTAAATGGGGGAACCTTTAGGCCGGCAATACAATGATCTCCCGGGAATAATTTATGCAAGGGGAAGAAATATTCATCCTTGTCGTTTTTTTGAGAAAGCATGACCTCTCCTTCGACCGATATTTCTCTTTTTTCAGCAAGAAAAAGCCCATAACGGGCCGGCATGACACGAAAATCGTTTTTCCTGGCGGAGTCCACCGGCCAAAAGCTCCGGCTCGAACCCTTAAAGGCATGCGGTCTTGTTCCCAGCCTGGAAATACCTGTCCTCGAATAACAGGTATCGGCGTATCGCCCGTGCACCGTCTTACTGCCCGGGCGATATTGATACGCAAATACGCCGACGAACAGGTTTTGTTTGGGAAAATTTTTTACAAAAAATGCCCGATCCCTGACGATGGTTCCCACGGGAAGATGGTCCGCGGAAAAAATATAGTTCTCAATGACGTCAAGATCATCCAGGGTCGGGTAAGCAGCGTTATTGAGAATGGAACTGTGGCCGGTGCCCGGATGTACATTGGGGCTCGCCAGGGCATGATACAACAGGCTCATGGCAGGGTTATAAGGATGAATGCCCGAGAAACCCGCGTGGGCGAAATCCGTAAATCCCGGAATGCTCCTGTCAATGGATTTGGAAATATCCCGGTATAGTTCCGCGCGAAGGTCGCCCGCCAGGATATTCAATCCATGCCTTCGAAACAATTGACCCCAGCCAAAGGGTGCGAGCCGCTCGCAAATCGCAGCCACCTGTTTGATTAACTCCATAGTAAATTTTTTGAGAAGAATCGGAAATGCTTTTTATATAAATATTCAGAAAAAGCGGTAATCAGACAATACCCCGAAAGGGGTATTGCCGGCCTCGGGATTTGATTTAATATTATTTGGCATTTGAAAAAAAACTTATGAAAAGACTCTCCTCTCCCATTTCAGGGATAAAACCGCTTTACGACGTTGTCGTCATCGGCTCGGGCTATGGTGGTTCCATAACGGCTTCGAGGATGGCGCGCGCAGGCAAAAAGGTTTGTCTGCTTGAAAAAGGCAAAGAATTTCAACCTGGGGAGTATCCGAACCGGTTTTTGCCGGCTGTTGAAGAAACGCAGATCGACACGCCCGGGGAGCATATCGGCAAGCAGACCGGTTTAATTGATGTCAGCGTTAATCAGGAGATCAATGTCGTAAAGGGGTGCGGACTCGGGGGCACGTCCCTGATCAATGCCAATGTGGGCATGGTGCCGGACGATGTGGTACTGGATGATCCACGTTGGCCACAGGCTTTGCGGGAGGACCGGGCAACGCTGAAAACCGCCTACCGGAACGCGAAGGAAATGTTACAAACAGTTCCTTACCCCGATCGTCTTCCGATGCCCGCAAAAGCCCTGTCCATGAAAACGGCGGCGGAGAAAATGGGTGTGGCCGGCAAGTGGAGATACACGCCCATTTATGTGAATTTTGATATTGATGGTAAGAACCGGGTTGGCGTTGAACAGAAACCCTGCGAAAAATGTGGGGATTGTTGCTCCGGGTGCAATTTCAAAGCCAAGAATACGATGATTATGAATTATCTGCCCGATGCGATAAATCATGGAGCGGAAATCTATACTCAGGTGAATGTCCGCTATATTGAAAAACAGGATAAGATTTGGAACATTCATTACAGTCTCCTGCAGACGGGAGAAGAGAAATTTGATGCCGCCACTGATTTCATCTCCGCGCCGGTCGTTGTACTGGGTGCGGGGGCGCTGGGCAGTACGGAATTATTGCTTCGTTCTGCAGAAAAAGGACTGCCATGTTCGGGGATGCTGGGCACTCATTTTACAGGCAACGGTGATTTTTTGGCATTTGGTTATAATGACGAATTGCGAGCGAACTCTATTGGCGACGGCATCAGGAAACCCGATGAACTGGATCCGATTGGCCCGAACATCAGCAGCATCATCGACCTCAGAAATTGCGCGAATGCTTCCGAAGGAATGGTGATTGAAGAAGGGGTCGTACCCGGCGCGATGTCCGCTGCTTTTTCAGCGATGATTTCCCTGGCTGCGGAAACTGAAGGACATAATACCGGCACCGGCATCGCCGACCGGACCAGAAAAGCAAAACGCGATTTAGAGAGTCTTGTCTTCGGGCCTTATCACGGGGCCATTAATCATACCATGGTCTACCTGGTGATGACCATGGATGATGATCATGGAAAAATGACACTTGAAAATGACCGCCTGCGGATCGACTGGCCCGGTGCAGGTCAACAACCGATCT
>JAJPJP010000419.1 GCA_021324175.1 Chitinophagia bacterium | reverse complement strand
TTAACGCAAGCGGGACATGCTGACTTCTTTAGTATCTTTAAGCATGAGGTACCGGCTAACCACCTGCTGCTTAATTCTGGTGCCCGTTTTTGTTTTTGCACAAACAAGAGTGGACAGCCTTAGAGCGTTTCAGCCGACGAGCGGAGAGTCATCTACTTTTGTAGTCGACCTGGGCACTTCTCTGTACACGACAAAAGACAGCCGCATCGATCATTTCATGAGTACCTACGGATACGAGACGCCCCTGGCCATACCCGTTGCAGTTAGTCTTGAAGCTTTGGCAATGCCATCAAATAGCAAAATGGCCTATGGCGTCATTTCAAAGATCATTGTTTCTGATCAGGACCTGCTCACCGCAGACTTTTCCCTGGCCGCATACCGCAGGTTCTTTGTTTCCAAACGGATAATGTTCCTGGCAGGACTTGCGCTTGGAGACCATATCGAACGGATTGTCCTGAATAATAAACTTCCTCCTTCTTTTGACAGTGCAGCTAAACAGTACGGTGAATTATCCCTGCGCCGGTCCGGTCTTACTGCCGAAACCACAGCAAAGATTTTCTGGCGCATCTTAAAAACAAAAAATTGGGGCTTTGGACCCTTCTTCGCCGTTGCCTACGACGCCGATCTCAACAGCCACTGGAAACTTGGCTATTACTCGCCGGATTCCAACCGTTTCAGAAGACTTTCAAAACATACCGGCATCAACTCCGGGCATGAATTCGGGTGGGTATTGTCTGCAGGAATAAGCATTGACTTTTAGTGGCAAAACAAATGACTAACGGTGACAGGCAAACGACAGGATGACTCTGCAGGGTCATGCCAGGACAATGATAAATGCGCTGTATTCACCTTGTTTTGTCTCCACTTTTATTTCCCCGCCAAGAGCTTTAATGATATCGTAGCTCAGGCTCAATCCCAATCCTGTTCCCTCGCCCGTTGGTTTGGTGGTAAAGAATGGCTGAAAAATTTTATCCATTATTTTTTGAGGGATACCGTTTCCGTTGTCTCTAACGGTGATGCTTATATTATTATCAGACTTATTTGTACTGACTGAAACAACCGGTTCGTACACTGATGCGCCTCCTGCCGGCCGGGAGGCGGCCTTCCACTTTTCATTTACAGCATAAAAGGCATTGTTGAATACATTGACCAGCACACGGACAATATCCTGTTGAATGAGCGGGATCTTTTGTATCGAATTGTCAAAGTCAGTCTGAAGCTTTGCTTGGAAAGATTTGTCTTTTGAGCGGAAGCTCTGGTAACTCAATTTTAAACATTCCCCCGCGATCGCATTGATGTCGACGGGTTCTTTCGCACCAGTGCCTGACTGAGAATGCTGCAGCATCGCTTTTACGATGGCATCGGCACGTTTGCCATGGTGGTTTATTTTCTCTTCGTTATCCATAACATCTCTGGCAAGCGATTTTACCTCGCTGAAATTGTCTTTATCAATTTCTTCATTCATTTCGAAGAGCAATTCTTTATTCAGGTCTGAGAAATTATTCACGAAGTTCAACGGATTTTGGATCTCATGCGCAATGCCGGCGGTAAGTTCACCCAGCGAGGCCATCTTCTCTGCCTGAATGAGCTGTTTTTGGGTTGCCTGCAGATCATCCAGGGACCGTTTCAATTCAGCGGTGCGTGTCTCTACTGTTTTTTCCAGGGATATTTTCTGGTCTTCTATCAACTGGCTGCGCTCCATTTCTTTTTCTCTGGCCATTCGCTCTTTATCGAGGTCTTTTTGAGCGTTCTCTTTTCTCAGCTGGTTGTACCGCATAAATAAAGTCCAGGAGAAAAAAAGGATCAGCCATATGATACAACAAACTTCAATGGGCCTGAAAACAAGTTCCAGTTTTTTGAACGCCGCAAGAAATTTTATTGGGATCAGCCAAAAACGTTCTAGCAAATACAGGAGCATCAGGGGAAACGCCCCCACGATGAGGAAACGGTATGCCATGTTCCTTTCGCGAATATACAGGAAGAAGGTGATGATGACGGCCAGTGGTATCAGTTGAAAAAGAGGGGCAAACAGGCTTAGCCACTGATCTGAAAAATCATGGGTCACCAGTGCGCCGGCCAATCTTATGGCATGGCTAAGCACACTCAGCAACGCGAGGATTAACAGGAACCTGTCCCATCGCGGGTATTTGGTTTTTACCTTAAAAAAATGACGAATAAATTGGATCAGGAACACATGGATGAATGCCCAGGCAAAATAAAAAATAGGCAGGTAGGCGATCCAGGAAGCTTTGTGAACCGTAAAATAATAATTGGCGATATCATACATCCTGTTTATCGCAAGAAAAAGGGCGAAGAGAGAAAAATAGATATACATTTTTTCCCGCGTGACGCTAAAAAAAAACAAGTTGAAAAATGCGGCGAGTATTAACAAGCCGATCATAAATGTCGACTCCAGATCCTCCGTAGTATAAATCGACTGACCCGAGTCAATGCTATCCACATAACCATTCTGTATGACCGTTTCGGTACTAAAAAAGGCAATATTAAAATTGACCGGCAATCCTTTGCGGGTATTGCTGACATGCTGATACACGGTGATCGTTTCGCCGGCTTTTAATTTTATGGGAATACAATTGATCCATTTAAGTCCGTCTTTCAGATCACTCAGGTTCCCTGTTGTGTAATGCGCCTGTTCAGTTCCCTGTCCGCTAACATAAAATTCATCAACATCAGACAAAGAATTCAAAGAAATCTTTGCCGCAGTCGTCATGGTATTCTTCAGCCGGTACATAAACCAGTAGCTGCGTACGGGTGTGTCCTTATTTCCGTTTGCGGAAATGAACGGATGAAATCTCCCGCTTTCCGCCAAAAGTTCAACATCCCGCACTGACCATTGATCATTTTTATCGTTAAGTATACGGATGCAGGAATCAGGCAGGATAACATGGGGCGTGGTATCGTTGCTTACCGGGTATGGCGGCGGCAAGTAACGCTGGGCGCCCGCGTTTGCGAGGGAAAAGATGAGCAAAGCCCATAATACAGATATTCTTTTCATCCTGCTTTTATTAAAAGTAACCCATGCCCTGCCCGCAGCTTTCGTTGGTTTTAGCAGCAAAAGATAAGAAAACTATTCATAAGGGCGACAACCGGCGGACTAAATAACCATCGAGGGAGGTCAGGGGGCCTAGTGTGCAACCCACTGCAAGGAAACCGCTGCCATCAATTTTACATTTCTGGAAACAGCGGTTTGGAAAAGCCTGTTTCGGCATCCTACCGGTGATCCATATACGAAAATAAAATCTGCTTTCTGCCCTGTCTGTCTGCAGGGTCGATTGGGGGTCAGGTGCTCATTCATTTTTCTTAAAGGTCATCCATGTTGCTTCAAGTCTTTTATACATGCTTTCCGATTCCTGAATCGATCTGGCTGCCTGGGTCGTTGGTGTCATGTCTGCTTCCTGCAGCGTATTGAACAGCGATGCAAATGAATAATTCAATTTTGTAAAATCGCGTGACAGGTGTTTTAGGGAATCGTCAGGTTTTGATGTCAGCGCATTCTTTATTTCATTCATGAGTCCCATGATTTGTTTTCTTTTCTCATAACAGGTCATAGAGAGATCATGCTGCTGCTGCAGATCGGCAACCGGTGTTTTTACTCTCGGATCCATGATGACGGTAAGTTCCTCAGAATAGACTTTACCATCCACCGTTAGTTTAACCGTGTATGTACCCGGCATGACCCAGGGTGAGGTGGCATCGGGTGCTGTATTGTGGTAGATGGCGCTGATCGGATAAGCGGGAGGAACATGCAATGGTTCATAATGCATGTCCCACAAAAACCGGTGTGACCCTTTTTCTGCAGAGAGTATTTGCTGAGGGCGAACCCACTCCAGGGGAATATTCACTGCCGGGATTTCGTATGGCTTATCATCGCTTGTGTATTTGCGGATAAGATTTCCTTTGCCATTGCTAATTTCAAGAGTTATAGGTCCCGTGGTTTTTTCCGGCAGGTAATAATCGATCACGGCACCATCCGGCGGGTTCTGTCCTGCGGGTTCTTCCTTTGGCAAAGGCGTGTCACTGTACATACTCCAGCGTATGCGATAAGCCTTTTGGGGCTTATATAATACAGGTCGGCCGTTCATTTTTTTTCCGGCCAGCTGACGCAAGGGCGTGATGTCATCGAGTATCCAAAAACCACGGCCATGGGTACCTGCAATAAGGTCGTCGTTCTTAATGACCAGGTCACGGATGGAAGTCGACGGCATATTGAGCCGCAACAACTGCCAGTGCTCCCCCTCATCAAATGAAACATAGGTAAAATTTTCAGAGCCTGCAAAAAGCAATCCTCTGGTCTGGGGATCCTCCCTGACCGTATTGACCGGATCGGTTGCCAATCCATCCACGATTTCTTTCCATGTTTTTCCATCATCGGTAGTTTTATAGATATGCGGACGCATGTCATCACAACGGATCCTGTTGACGGCAGCAAAAGCAATATGCTTATCGAAATGACCCGCTTCAATCATTGAAATTTTACTCCATGAGGTGATGACAGCCGGGGTGACATTCTTCCAGGTCTTGCCGCCATCCCGGGTAAGGTGGATCAATCCATCGTCCGTACCCGCCCAAATCAGGTTACTGTCCACCGGTGATGGCGACACCGTATATATCACCCCACGGCGTGGCATTTTTTTTAACGCATCAGAGGTATAAATGCCGACGCTTGCCGGTATGTCCCAACTCTCCCTGGAGAGATCGGGGCTGATCACCTGCCAGTTTTTTCCGCCATTTCTTGTTTTGAAAAGCACGTTCCCCGCATAGTACAGGGTCTTTGGATCCAGGGGAGAAAATAAAACAGGGGCTGTTCTCAGAAACCGGTATTTGCCGCTCCTGACCGCTTCGGGGGAGATATTCTGGACCTGTCCGGTTCGCTTATCGTATTTGGTGATCTTTCCTCCGTAAATGATATTGGGGTCGAGGGGATCCGGAGCTACATAACCGTATTCCTCTGCACCCACCGGATGCCATTCGCGAAAAGTAATCTGACCATCATTGCTCCTGCTGGCAATGCCGACCGAACCACTCTCCTGTTGCCCGCCGTATACGTTGTAAGGAAAAGCATTATCGGCGCTTACGTGGTAGAATTGTGCAGTGGGCTGGTTGTACCAGGAAGAAAAGGTTTCTCCGCCATTCACGGAAATATTTGCGCCCTGGTCACTGGCAATTAAGATGATCTTCGGGTCGTCGGGGCTGATCCATATGCGGTGGTAATCATCTCCGCCTGGTGCGCCGCGAAAAGCAGTCCAGCTTTTCCCTCCGTCTTCGGACTTCCAGGCCACGACATCAAGGGTATAGACAAGATCGGCATTTTTGGGATCTGCTTTGATCTCGGCAAAGTCGTCGCCTCTTCCCCATAACCTTGAATCAGCCTGCAATTTTTCCCATGACTCACCCCCGTCATTGCTCCTGTATATGCCACCCAGGGAATCTGCATCAACGGTTGCATACATGCGCTCGGGATTACTGGGCGCAATGCAAAATCCAATTCTGCCCAGCCCCTGTTTTGTACCGGGCAGACCGTTAGTCAGTGGTTTCCAGGTGGTGCCCCCGTCAGTTGATTTGAACAGGCCGCTCTCTGTCCCTTCCCAGGAACCGTTCTCCCAGGGTCCCTGCCTGGCTTCCCAGAGATCCGCATAAACGATATTTGGATGTTGCGGATCTATGCTGACCTGTATGGCGCCTGTATTTTCATTTTTGTATAAGACTTTCTCCCAGGTGATTCCGCCATCTATTGAGCGATAGACACCGCGTTCTTTATTGGGACCGTAGGGATGACCAAGGGCAGCAACGAAAATTCTTTTTTCATTGGTGGGATCAATGGCTAAACCACCAATCTGCTGGACGTCTTGGAGTCCGGTATGATTCCAGGTCTTCCCGCCATCGGCTGATCTGTAGACGCCGTTGCCTATAGAAAGATCCGGGCGATGGAGACCTTCGCCCGTGCCTACATAAATGACTTGCGGATTTGAAGGTGCCACCACAATATCTCCTATGGAACCGGTTTGCTGATCATCAAAGATCGGGATCCATGTTCTTCCGTAATCATCGGTTTTCCAAACACCGCCATTGTTCACGCCGATATAAAAAACATTCGGCTGCCCGGGAACACCCGTGGCGCCGACGGTTCTGCCTCCGCGAAATGGACCGATCATTCTCCAGCGCATGCAATCAAATAAGGAAGAATCCAGGGACTGCGAGTAAGATAACCAAGGGATTAACACCGAGAAAATAATTCCCGGGAGAAAAAAAAGTTTTTTCATGATGACTAATTTTACAGCAAAAAACAAAACCGAAATTATGGAGAAAATATTCATCCCTGTCAAAACAAATCCTCAAAGCAATAAATCGTCTTGATCATTATCCACCTGTTCCCCGCAGCCAGCCGTTTTTATCTCCGGGCAAACCGCCTCATCAGCATGATACCCCCGGCCATCGGAAATGCGGGCAGTCGAAGCTGAGACCAATGCGCTAACGGTAATGTGTAACTAACGTTTAAAAACTTAACCCTTCCCTTGCGTTTTCTGCCAGATTACACTAAGCAAGCCGCGCTTGGGCTGACTTAGTTATTACCATCACTGAATGTCCATTACCTGTTTTAATCCTGCCTGCATAAGTCGTATAGAAAAAATAAATAACTTTATATTCATCAGGGATATCACCAAACCGTAAAAATTTTTTTATGCACCGCAGCGCATTTATAAAAAATTCAGCACTCTGTGTGATTGCCGTCAGCACCTATGGATTCATTCGCTTTGACGGCGATCACTATGTTGCCGATTGCGAAACCACTTCAGACATCCTCGGGCCTTTTTACAGACCTGGAAGTCCCGTCAGAAATAAAATAGCCCTGCATACTGAACCGGGGGATCTTGTGGAATTAACGGGCACCATCAGGCATACCGATTGCAGGACCCCGTACAAAAACGCCAAAATAGAATTGTGGCATTGTAATGCTGAGGGCGAATACGATAATACTTCTCCCGAATTCCGGTACCGCGCAACGACATTTAGTGATGAAAACGGGCATTATTCTTTCATCACCAATTTACCCGTGCCTTATGCGGATGCACCAAAACATATGCGACCCGCTCACTTTCATTTAATGATCACGCCGGGAGAATATCAGCCTTTCATTACACAACTTTATTTTGCAGGCGATTCTTATATCCGGGACGACTTCTACGCGTCTTCCTCCGCCGCAGAAAAAAGAATTTTGACCATACAAAAAACAAGTGATGGCACAAGAAAGGTCATTTTTGATGTGAGCATGGCTGAGACTTCGAGGGTTGACTCACCCATGCTTGACAAATTGGTGGGCACCTACCTTGATACAGAAAACAATAAAAATGAAGTGACCTTTTTTAAGCACGACAATACGCTCTGGATGAAAAATCAGACCTTTGGATACCGGTTTGTCTATACGGGCGATAACCGTTTTGAATCCTACGGCACGCCGCCAAAAAAGCCCTGGACACTTCATTTTGAGATCCAGCCTTCCGGCGATATCAAACTCACGGAGAATTGGACAGACATGAACCTGGTCAACCATACTTTTATCAGCATGAAAGAAAAATAATTTACCTTTTTAATAGCGGCGATTTACACAATTCGCGTTGGTGTTGAATACATTTATGCAGGGGTTTGTAATCACCTGTTCAATTTTTTTATATCTCATCGCGATGCTTATTGTGACCATTGGCGAATAAATAGCAGATACGGAAACGTCAAAAGCACTAATCTCGGGCAGAACCATTACCTTCAATGGTAAACAAAAAATTAGTACCGGCAATGCACTCAGACAGAATGCTATTTTCCGCAATCCTCAAAGCTTTGGACGCAGGCTGTAAAAAACCACTTGCAGGCTGACGTAGTATGCCATTTGATCATCCGCAAAATAATGCTAGTTGTATGAGACATTGTATTGTTATTATTTTTCTTTTATCTGCGTCAGCTGTTTTTTCGCAAACCAGCAATTTACCAGCCGCCAACTGGCAGTTGATGGACTTACAAAAAGACAGTGTCCATGGAACCAGTGTGAACAGGGCCTATGAAGAATTGCTGAAAGGCAAAAAGAGCCACCGGGTAATCGTTGCCGTTATTGATGTGGGTGTAGACACGGTGCATGAGGATTTAAAAGGACACATCTGGACAAATGCAAAAGAAATCCCGGGTAATGGCATTGACGACGATGGCAACGGATACATAGATGATGTGCATGGCTGGAATTTCCTTGGGAACAAGGAGGGGAAAAATATCCTTACAGAAAGCTATGAATCAGAGCGTGAGTATTTCAGGCTTCAACCGGTATATGGACTGGTCAAAGATTCTGCGGGCGCAAAAAGCTTGCAGTTGCAACAGTATGATTATTGGTTGCAATTAAAAAATATGCGCAATAAAGATTCCCTGCTCAGTGAAAAGAAGATCGTAGATTATACACGCTGGAGCACGGAGGAACATAACGAAGACAGCGTGTTTAAAATATCCATCGCAAAAGACACTTTATTCTATTCGGATATCGAGAATTTGAAGCCCCCTGACTCCGTGTGTGGAGAGATGCGCAGGCGTGTGCTTGCCGATTACAAGAATTACAATATATCACATAGTCTGTCTTTTGAAGCTCTCCTTGCTGATGATGTGGGCGTGCTGGAAAAGGCAAAGGAGAAGATTCATGGTTTTCGGATCGATCCCAATGCGCAACGCAGGGACATTATCGGCGACGACCCTGAAAATATTCATGATCGGGTATATGGCAATAATGATGTGTCTGCCGGGTATCAGGCCCACGGCACACATGTATCCGGTATCATCGCTGCAATAAGAGGCAACGGCATCGGCATGGACGGGATTGCCGACAACGTGATCATCATGCCGGTAAGAGCTTCCTGCGACGGAGATGAAAGAGATAAGGATGTGGCGCTGGCTATTCGATATGCCGTTGATAACGGCGCCAAAGTGATCAATATGAGCTTTGGTAAACCCTTTTCACCGGGCAAAGAATGGGTGGACGAAGCGGTAAAATATGCGGCAAAAAAAGGCGTGTTATTGGTTCATGCGGCAGGCAACGACGCGGAAGATGCGGATAGCATCCCTTCTTATCCCAACGCCTATTTTAAGAGCCATGGAGAGAAGGCAGATAACCTCATTACCGTGGGGGCGAGCGCTTCTTCTGACAGTTTTCTGGTAGCCTACTTTTCGAACTACGGTAAAACAGTGGTCGATATTTTTGCGCCCGGAGTTGCAATATATTCCACCATTCCCCGCAATAAATATGAAAGGGATAATGGCACGAGCATGGCTTCTCCCGTGGTAGCCGGGATTGCCGCGCTGATATGGAGTTATTACCCCACGCTTACCTACAAACAGGTAAAATACTGCATCGAAAAATCTGCAACACCTATAGATATATTAGTAAGAAAACCCGGAACAAATAAAAAGGTTCCTTTCAGCAGCCTGAGCAAAACCGGGGGAATTGTGAATGCGTATAAAGCGATACTGGTGGCAGACCAGTTAACAAAAAAAAATAAACAGCATGCGTGAAGATGCTGACATTTTTGGCCAGGAATATCACTGACAATAAATTCAACGACGAAAAAGGAGGACCAAACATCCTCTTTTTTCGGTCATCCATTTCGGCATTTCTATTATTGTTTCATGGGAGAGGAATTGGAAATAGCGTAATCCCTGCTTTTGCAGGAGCTTTCGAAAAAAAAAATGCAGGGGTTCTTTGCCCCGGTCATTCACCGGTTTTTTCATCCGGTGTGTCCAGCTGCCTGACCGGTACTTCTATTTGTTCTACTTCAGGCACCACATTTTTTGTGTATGCCGAGCCCAGGGTGTATAATTTTTTGGCCTGTGGCATAAAGCGGCTTTCCAGCGAAGTGACCGCGCTGTTATAATGACCAACGGCTGATTTCAGACTTCCGCCCATGCTGCTGAAATGCCTGAGCAAAACAGTTGTTCTCTCGTACAATTCAATTCCCGCATCGCGGATCTGTTCAATGTTTGCAGCAACAGTTCTTTGTTGCCAGACAAAAGCCACCGTACGCAGGAGCGTTATTAGCGTAGTCGGTGTCGCAAAAATAACATTTTTGCGAATCGCTTCTTCAATGAGTTCCGGATCAGATTGCAGGGCGGCGCCAAAAGATGATTCAATCTGCATATAAAAAATAACATAGTCCGGTGAATCGGTAAACTGATTCCAGTAAGCTTTGCCGCCAAGCTTGTTCAGGTGGTCTTTTACCGCTCGCGCATGATGAGCAAGTAAAAGTTTCTGTTCCGCTTCATTTTCTGTTTCAAACACTTTCATGTAAGCATCCAGCGGCGTCTTGGAGTCCACGACAATGGTCTTGGATTCAGGAAGCCGGATGATCATATCCGGGCGCAGGACACCTTCATCGCTGCTCACCGATACCTGCTCAATGAAATCACAGTGTTCAATCATACCGGCAAATTCCACGACACGTCTCAGACCAATCTCACCATATTTACCCCGCGTGCCGCTGTTCTTTAATGCACCAATCAGGTTTTGTGTGCCCTTGCCGAGGAGTTCGGTTGCCCTTTGCATGCCTTCCAATACATTATTGATTCGGCCATAGGCATTTTCCCTTTTATTTTCCAGCTCATTGATTTTGTTTTCCATTTTTCCCAGGCTTTCCGACAGGGGTTTGACTATCCCGTCGATTTCCTTTTTCTCGATTTCCAGCATTCCTTTTGCCTCTGTCACTTTTTCACTGAGCCTGGATTCTGCAAGCGTAACAAATGCTTCATTGTTTTGGCGGAGTGCATTTGCGGCCAGGGATCCGAAGGTTTCTTTCATCGTGCTGGCAGCATTTTCAAAAAAGTCTTTTTGATTTTCAAGACGTAATATTTCTTTTTCATGATTGGCCTGCAGCGCATTCCATTTGATCTGTCCATTCGATTTTGTTACCCACCAGCTGACGACTGCGCCAATAGCCGCAGCGGAAATAATCAGGAAAATCACCGAAACCATATTCATGAATTGTTTTTTCTCTGAGATAAAATTACTGAAAACAGCCGCGTGTTATTAATTTTAATTGTTCCAATTAAAAGATAAGGGCTTTCCTGTAGCGGGGCTGTATTGTATACGATTTGCCAATCATTTAGCGTTTCCTGTACAACTAAATCCATTCTTATGTATTGCTTGCGTCTTATGGAAAACCTGAGCTCCAGTTTACCCACTGCCCTTTTTGTTTTATTTCTTTTCGGCATGATGATTTATTTTATTGCCAATTCGGGGAATAAAAAAAGAAGATCTTATAAACCCTGAAAAAATTCGGGAAATAAGATAGGGATCAATAATTATGAAGGAATGCAGCAGGATTGTACGTCCATAAACCGAACATGCCTGCTTTTGCCGGGAGGCCAGACCATGACACAGATTCATCTTCGGTTAGGTATATCCGTTATAAAATGATTCGATAAATTAATTCCTGGCAATAAATGGCAAGGGGGAAATAATTCTTTCAGGAAGCAGCGCGCAAATGGTCTTGTACGGTCTGCAGCAGGATTTTCATTTCAAATGGTTTGGCGATGAATCCGTCCGCATGGCAGGTTTCTGTGATGGCGGCGATATGTGAATTGGCAGAAACAAAGACAACAGGGATCCCCGCGGTGAGTAAGTTTTTTTTCAGCCGGCTGCATATATCTCTTCCGTCTGCACCTGCCATCCAGATATCCATCAGGATCAGTTCCGGCAGGTCCTCCTTCAAACAAAGGAACAGCTCGTCTGCATTGCTGCTTGTTTCCACATGGTAGCCGCGGGTCTGGAGTATCAGGCGGATGATCTCGAGTATGTCCGGATCATCATAGGCTACAAATATTTTTCTTGGTTCATGCACTGGCAGACTTGATTTCAGCCGGATGGACCGGCAGTTCAAAATAAAACTCGGAACCCTTTCCTTCTTCGCTCTCCACCCCTATTTTT
>JAJPJP010000122.1 GCA_021324175.1 Chitinophagia bacterium | reverse complement strand
CCTTACTTCATTCCCGAAGAAATCAAACGCTTGCTTCCTAAATTGACTAAAGCTGATCCCACTGTATCTTTTTATTGCGGTCTGCAATGGATAAACTACGCCTTTAAAAGAGGCAGCGTCGTGAGTTACATGCCGCCAAAAGTCATCACCAAATTTTTGGCGGCCAAATGCGACGAGTATATATCCCAGGGGATAATGATTGGGGACAAAATCTCGCAGCGATCCATTTCTAAGCTTGAGAAACGAATATTTCTTGTCAGCAGCCCATAGCGCCCGAAAACCGTCGAAAAAATATGGCAGCCTGCCCCTGCCCTGGCGGCTTACAAGCGTTTCCTGGAAAACGGCGTCCCCCTCCCAAAACCAATTGGGAATAACCAGGCTGTTCGCAAACTCCTGACCGCTTTCGCCAAAAATATGGTAGAAGAAATTCGATACGCCTACCCTAAAATTATTGTATTGTTCCACGTGCCTGTACTCGTGAATGGCAAGTTGCTCATGCCATGGAAGGCTTCCCAGGTCAAAGCTGTTTTGTTCCGGAGTCAACTGGAATTCGCTCCGAAATGGAGCAAGTGAAACATAACCGTTGGATATTGTAGTTTGGTTCTGAAAAACAATATTTATTTTTTTTGTTTTCGAGCCGATCGTCGGAACTGTATTGCTACTCAACGAATAAACAATCGAGGCGACTTGCTGAGCCATTTTTTCGAGACCCACAGGAAAAATGATTCGCGCTGTATCCGAGTTGATCTGTCGCCATTTCAGGGATGGGGGATTTCCTCCAAACTCCTGCCCGGATACAAACAAAACAGCCAATATGATAATCAAAGAAGAGACCGCGCGAGGAACAAGCATAGTTTCCGCATTAATGACCAAAGTAGCATCTCATACCTCGCCTGCTGAGACTATTTGCTCGCCTTTGCGTCTGCGAGGAATTTTGCAAGGCCAATGTCAGTCAGGGGATGTTTGAGAAGACCTAATATTGCTTCCAATGGGCAGGTACAGACGTCGGCGCCGGCTTCGGCACATTTGACGATGTGTAGCGAGCTCCGGATCGATGCAGCCAGTATCTCGGTTTGAAAACCTTGAATCGTATAAATCTCTGCTATTTGCGAAATTAACTCTACTCCATCCCAGTTGCTGTCATCAATTCTGCCTATAAAAGGTGATACATAAGCAGCTCCTGCCTTCGCGGCGAGAATTGCCTGCCCTGCTGAGAAAACAAGCGTACAATTAGTTCTGATTCCATTGTCAGTAAACCATTTCATTGCCTTGACGCCATCTTTTATCATCGGAACCTTGACAACAATATTTTTGTGAATCGCAGCAAGTTTTTTGCCTTCAGCAATAATTTCGTCAAAGCTGGTTGAGAGCACTTCTGCACTGGTATCGCCATTAACGGTCTCACATATTGTTCTGTAATGTTTTGTCACCGCCTCCTCCCCTCTAATTCCTTCCTTTGCCATTAATGTTGGATTGGTCGTGACTCCGTCAAGAATTCCCAAATCATTAGCCTCCTTTATTTGCGCGAGGCTCGCTGTGTCGATAAAGAATTTCATACTTGTGAAGAATTTAGCTTTACTGAAGTAAAATAAAAAAGGCAAGTTGCTTACATCGCACCGCTACGACCACTTACCCTTGCTGCCTTCCGGCCCTGGGGGATTCAGCAGGAGCTGGTCGTATAAGACTTGCCGCGGTAAAGGTAATTAAAACTGGGAAGTTGAGAGAAAGATCCTTAATTCTTTCAAAACGGCTGACCCAGTCATTTTCCGACCAGCGTGTTTAGTGTTGAAAAGCCGGCCAGCTCATCAGCCCGGCCGCTCAAAGATCGATAATACACCAATATTGTGTAGTCATTTTCAGTCTCATTATGATTACCTTCCGTGAATTCAAATGACGGCTTTTGGAGCGCATCGCTCCTATCGACTGTAGCAAAGCAATAGTTATAATACCCCATTTTAAGGAGAAAACTTAACTCATACATTCCCCGTTGGGCATTAAACTGCATCCTGGCCGAATCATTATAATCGAAGTCAGTGAATTGGCCAATAATGTATACGTCTTTATCAGGAAAAGGAGAATTACCAGGCGGAATAAAGCTAAATCTCACACGAGCGTAATCGCCCTGCGAGTAGGGGTTCACACTCTCAGTAGTGCGTATAAAAAAATGACCATTATAATCTTTGATAAAAAAATAGGAAAGCTGTGACCGGTCCGTCTCAGGTTTTACATATATAGTTGTACTATTTTTCAGGTAGTCCGCATGTTCTATTTTATCGCTTTGAAATCGAAAACTTTGTAGATCCAGCCATCGCCATTCCTGTCCGCCGGGGAAAATAAAATCATCATCACGGGTATATTGAATCTCCTTACCTGAGTAAAAGGTCGGTGGGACATCATGAACGGCGTTATCCCAACGGTCGTTTTGCAGAACCCAGATCTTGATTTGTTGCGCAGGATTCATCACATCCAGCTCACGTACATTTAGCGTGATCTGTAGTTTCTGATGGGATCGGGATATAGTCGGATTATAAGGCTGGAGAAGCTGCACTCCGATATTCACTCTATTATCATAAACCAGGAAACGCCGGGTAAAAGCAATTTTACTCGCATCTCCATCATAGAAGACTTTGAGTATGTAATTCCCTGAACGACTCGGTATGCAATTAGCGTCGGGAACTACCGCCACATAGTGCGTATAGTGAGTTAACGCATAGGATGATAATCGATAATTTGTAATATTGGCCTGCGAAAATCCTTTGATATATTCAAATTGGCTCATTTCCGCAGGAGTCCAATCTGCATTGCACAATTCATATGTGTATGAGTAATTCTTCACATCGTTATCAAGATCATCAAAACTCAATTCCAGTTGATCGTTTCCATTGAGCCGCATAATCGGATATGCCATTTGATTTCCTCTAACATAAAATTGTGGAGTCTTTATCGACGAAAGATAAACGGAATCCGGTGAGTTTGACCAGCATTTCAAGCCAATTATCAAAAGGATGCCGACCGTTAAATTTTTTTTCATAGCATGTACTCGATGATCTCACAATGTTAGTACAAAAATGCAGAATTTCTTCAAACATATACTATCTCCAACTATTTTTGGCCAATAATTCAGACACTTGAATGTTGCCGTGTTCATAGCAAATAGAATTGCATTTAACCAACGAAAATCGTTTTCGCGATTCATCATCAGGCTGGCAATTGGGGCTACAGTAATAAGTGTTGCGGCAATGATAGTGACAGTAGCTTTTACGAATGGTTTTCAATTCGCAGTCAGCCAAAAGGTCTTTAGCTTCTGGGGTAACATTCGCGTACAGCATTATGAATCAAACAAACCTTCGATTGCTGAGGAGCTTCCTATTGCCAGAAATGACACCGTGATCGGTATTGTCCGCAATGATCCGGATATAAAAACAGCACAGGCCTTCGCCACCAAATACGCGATAGTCAAGGGAAGGGAGAGCATTGAGGGAATTCTCTTAAAAGGTGTAGATAAAGATTATGATTTTCAGAATATACAATCCTTCCTGCAAAAAGGGAAATGGCTTGCTTTTCCAGATAGTGGTTACAGCTCGGAGATTGACTTGTCATCCTATACTGCCAGTCAATTGAAAATAACGGTAGGCGGCAAGGCACTGATATATTTCATACAACCTGATGGATCTTATCGCGTCAGGCCTGTTCGAGTCGTTGGGATATTCAAGACAGGCATTGAAGACTATGATAAATTACTTGCCGTAGGCGATTTAAAGCTTATCCAGCACCTAAATGGATGGCAGGCAAATGAAATTGGCGGCTATGAGGTTTTCTTAAAAAATTATCGAATGGCTGACTCTGTTGCTGCCCGGTTATTTGATAAGCTTCCGCAAGAATGGAATGCACAGCCGATTTCTGAGATATATCCCAACATTTTTGACTGGCTTAATCTCCAGGATCAGACAATTGTCATAGTTTTCATAATAATGACAATCGTCGCCCTGCTCAACCTGGTCACTTGCCTCATTATTTTGGTTTTAGAACGAACAAGAATGGTTGGAGTTTTGAAGGCGCTGGGAAGCTCAGATGGCATAATACAAAGGATTTTCCTCAACCATGGAGCTATAATCACTGTAATAGGAATCCTTGGCGGAGATGTGATGGCTATTGTAATATGTTGGCTTCAGCAACGATTTGGTTTAATTTCTCTACCGGAAGACGCGTATTTTATTTCAAAGGCAGTCGTAAAATTGAATTTTTGGTCGGTTCTCGCTATTGATATTGTAACCTTCCTGGTATGCTTCCTGGTTTTACTAATCCCTTCGTTGATTGTCCGCAAAATCCGGCCGGTGCAGGCGATTAGATTTGAATAAATGCAAGGCGAAAAATTTGAATTTCACTGGCTCCGGCCAACCAGCAATGCCATAAAAATACCTGCTGCGATCGCGGCGTTAAGCGATTCTGCGTGCCCGCCTCCGGGGATCGTAATTTTCTCGATTCGTCGGCCCAGTAATTCCGACCTAATTCCCTTCGATTCGTTACCGATTATGATGAATCCCGAATCGATTGGCTCTAACTGAAATATATTTGCTCCTTCCAGAACGGCGGCGTATGCAGGAACATCATGAAACTCATTGAGCAAAGATTCAAGGTCTCCGACAATCACCTCAACACGAGCTATGCTTCCCATAGAAGCCTGAATAACCTTTGGGTTAAAGGCATCGGCGCACCCTTTGCTACAAAAGATCTTTTGTATATGAAACCAATCTGCTGTCCTGATAATTGAACCGAGATTGCCAGGATCCTGTATTTCATCCAGCATGAGGCAAATTGATTTTCTCACGTCTATGCCCCCGAATTCTGGTTTTTTAAAAACGCCCAAAACCTCCCCGGGAGTTTTCAGTTGAGATATCGAATTGAAGGTTGATTCCTTTATTTCATGAACAATATCATTGGGCAGAGATCCTATTTCAGTTCCATGTCTAGCAATCCAACTTGCTGTTGCGAATAAGGCCGTTGTTTCGACATTTGGAGAAACTAACAATTCGTTAATTATCTTGGAGCCTTCGGCCACAAACTGATTGGTAGCGTCACGGAATTTTTTCTGGCCTAAACTTTGAATATATTTGACCTGCGTTTTTACTAACACATTAAGACATTTGCATGATAAACTTTACCCACCGCCCCCGGGGTCGCAATATTATTTCCGCAATTCGCATGGTGATAATTCGTTCTTGGAACCAATGAACCTTTCAAACCTCGCTATGTACAAATGCAGGCAAGTTACGGCAAGTTTTTCCATTTGTGACCTCGCCTGGTATATGGTTGGATTAAGCCTCTTCACTGCTTGCATTGCACCAAAAGACTTTCCCACGAACAAGCCATTTGTTTACAAAACAGAAATTAAAGTATCTGGTGATTTGTCGAAGGACCAAAAAGAAGATTTGACCGTCAGGCTTAACAACCAGTTAGATGACAGCCTGCGGGTACGGACAGTCACAGGGCTTACCTACATTCCCCCATTTCTTCGTCAAGGACTGTCCCATCCCCCGGTATTTGATACCGCCAATTTAACGCGCTCTGTTGGGTTCATGATTGATTTGCTAAATTCAATTGGCTATTATGCGCCAACAATCAGGGACACCTTTCAAGTTGATACGATCTGGCATAATAAACCGGGTAAAACGCAAATGCGTACGACAGTTAAGTTTAATGTCAATGTCGGAAAGAAGTTAAAATTTGATTCAATTGGGTTTGCTTTATCTACACCCTCGCTACAAACTATTGCATTCAATAATAAAAATCAGTCGCTTCTAAAGAAAAATGACCCCTATTCCAAACAAATTGTCGCTGCAGAGCTTGACAGGCTTGTCGACCTCTTTAGAAATAATGGCTATTATCGAATTTCAAGAGATGATATATATGCCGAAAGTGACACCGTTGTTGCAGCGTTGATCGATCCAACATTGGACCCTATTCAACAAGCGCAGTTTCTCGAATTACTGAAAAGAAAAAGAGAAAAACCTACTGTAAACATCGTCATCAAGCAAAGGCCTATTGAAGATTCTGATAAGATTCGTAAATACTACGTTGGAAAAATTACCGTTTTCCCTGATCTTCCGGTCATAGAAGACACTTCCGTCGTCTACCGCAATGACACACTTAATTATCCTGGTGAGATTACCATCATTTCGCGTTCGGACCGATTTAATGACCAGTTTCTAATCCATAATATATTTCTTCAGAACGGAAAACAATACCGCCTCGATGCATATAACCGTACGCTCACAAGATTTAACAACCAGCTCGGGGCTTGGTCCCAAGCAGCAATTGATCTCAACGAATCCGATTCCGTTGATTCCGTTTTAGATGTTACCATTCGACTCTACCCCACCCTAAAACAGACCGCTCGCCTTAACCTGGAAGGAAGCTACAACACCAATGATATTTTAACGGGCACAAATTTATTTGGTACAGATCTTAGCCTTACGTTTCAAAACAAAAATGCATTCAAACGATCTATACAAACGACCACGGCAATCAGCAGCGGAGTAGAATTTGGAGAAGATTTTATACAAACCACCCAGACCAGTCTTTCCCATACGATATACTTTCCTCGCCTCAATGCTCCCGAGCCGTTTGCAGTCAAGAACAGGCTTTGGCAATTGTCGAATACCCATACGGTCATCAACCTTAGCGCATCTTATACCGACAGGAGGGACTTGTTTACGTTTCGTTCAATTGATGCATCCTATGGATATGAATGGACAATCCTTAACAAACAAAAAAATCTTTCACATTCATTTTTGTGGCGCCCGATTAATATAGAATACGGCATATTTTCGTATACGCATCTTTTCGACACCGGTTACCTTCAGAAGTATCCCACATTAAAAGAAGCCTTCAGAACAGGACTGGTCGTGGGGCTTGGCTTCGGTCAGGTAGTATATACCTTGGTGCAGCAGCATGGCATACACACCAATCACTTCAGAGTTAGTGCCGAAGAGAGTGGAACATTAACCGGACTCGTAAACGCCTTTGCGCAGGGCGATTTGCTTCGATTTATCAAGGGCGATATTGACTATTGGCACCACTTCGATTACCGCAATACAGAGTTAGCGTTGCATACGTATGCAGGCGCTGGAAGGGCATACAGCAATGGCAAGGGGGCGGATCAGCTTTTGCCGTTTTATAAGGCATTTTGGGGCGGCGGCCCGAATAGTATGCGTGGCTGGGCAGTTCGACAATTGGGTTTGGGGACTGATACAAGCACTTTTGGCGGATTTGATAAGTTCGGTGATGTGCAGGTCGAAGGCAATGTTGAGTACCGATTTCTTTTAGGTACACTATTCAGCGTAAAGCTAAAAAGCGCTATTTACACTGACTTTGGAAATATCTGGGAATGGACGGATATCCTTGGTGCAGGCAGCAATTTTGAATTAAGCAAATTTTACAATGACCTGGCGGTTGATGTGGGCACCGGGCTGAGAATGGATTTTGATCATTTCCTGATTAGATTTGACTGGGCATACAAAGTTAGGGATCCGCAGAGCAAGCTTTACCCAAACCGATGGTTTTATGATTTTGACCTTCGAAACGGCCAGTTTCAATTGGGAATCGGGTATCCCTGGTAATTTTTATTATTTTTCTACTCACCCTTGCTGCTTAAACGCAGCTCTTGTTGAATTCGTCTATGGTTTGAGCATCTTTGATTTCGAAACTGCCAATTTTGGTTCTGCATAAAGAAGATAGATAAGCGCCCGTTCCTAACACTGTACCATAATCATTGACAAGGCTCCGAATATAGGTCCCGGTCGAACAAACCACACGAAAATCGATTTCGGGAAGACGAATGCCGGTAATGTCGAAGTCTTTAATTACAATCTTTCTGGGTTCGAGTTTCACGTCCATTCCTTTCCTCGCCAACTTATAGACGGGTTGTCCCTTTATTTTTACAGCAGAATGCGCGGGCGGAATTTGTTCTGATTCGCCAACAAATTTTCGCGCAATAAGCAATACGGTCTGGTCGGAAACGAAACGTACATCGGTAAAATTGCAGGGTTTGCTTTCCAGATCATAAGTCGGCGTGGTGGCTCCAATTACCATAGTACCTGTATATTCCTTCTCCTCAGCCATAAATTGATTTATTTTTTTGGTAAACCTGCCGGTGCAAACGAGTAGAAGCCCCGAAGCAAGAGGATCCAGGGTACCAGCGTGCCCGACTTTTCTGACGCCTGTAAGATTTCGAATTTTTCGTACTACATCAAATGAAGTCCAGCCCAATGGCTTGTTAATCAGGATCACTTCGCCTTCTTCGTATTTATTCATATCTTTTTCCATAAGCCGCGAAACTGGCACAGAACCCTGTTAGATGGCCTGCCTTGCTTTCAGCTCGAGATATTTGTTAACGGATTCTATTGTTAGATTCTGCGGCTCGGTGAGCAACGTTGCAATGCCATGCTTTCGCAATTCTTTTACTATGAGTCGCTTTTCGTATTGAAATTTTTGAGCGATCGTTTTCATATAAACGTCCTCGACATCCGCACATTCTTTTTCTGAAATTTCCTTAAGACCGGTATTTTCAAAAAAAACAACCAGTAACATATGGCTTTTAGCAATGGATTTTAGAAACGGTAATTGGCGCTGCAGACCACCCATAGACTCAAAGTTTGTAAATAATACAATCAGGCTCCTCTGCGACACTCTCAATTTGACGAACGCATGAAGCCTTTCAAAATCACCTTCTGGGAAAGTTGTCTGAAGATTATAAAGAATTTCAAGTATGCTGCTCATTTGATTTGCCTTTTTATCGGCAGGCAGGAAATTGCTTATGCGGTCTGAAAACGAAATCAGTCCCGCGCGGTCCCTCTTAGTCAGTATAACGTCGGATAAAACAAGAGTGGCGTTAATCGCATAATTAAGGAGACTCATTCCATTAAACGGCATTTTCATGAGTCGACTTTGATCCAGCACGCAATAAACTGATTGGCTTTTTTCGTCAATAAAAGTGTTCA
The DNA here is from genome assembly GCA_021324175.1 of Chitinophagia bacterium. Taxonomy (GTDB): domain Bacteria; phylum Bacteroidota; class Bacteroidia; order Chitinophagales; family Chitinophagaceae; genus Puia. The sequence continues at coordinate 2,510 of JAJPJP010000122.1, read as the reverse complement.
CCATGAGTTGGGCACGCCTAGCGGTAGCTTTCCAGTTTATATTTCGAATATCATCGCCAAAAATATAATCCTTGATTTGCTCAAATTCCAGGCTACGCCCAATTTTCCGGAGTCTTTTCGTGCCGGACTCCGAAACATTACTTGCATGAGCCAATAACTCAAACTTTCTCAAATGCTGAAAAGAAGGAAAAACTTTAACCTTGCTTGCAGATTTAACAACATAGCGCCTGACAATTAGCTTTAATGGGCTCTTTACAAAAACATTGACATTATGAAATTCATATTCACCGCGTTCCACCGGTCTTAAATGGTATTCGAGGTTCTTTCTTTCTTTAGGAAGCAAAATTTCCGAAATGCGAAAATTCCGAATTTGAAACTGCACGGGCAACTCATCGAGAGTAATTGTGCTTATCCGAAATGGGAAATTATTTAAAAGAGAAATACTGACACGGTTCCTTTCGCCGTTGCTGAACCGGTCAGGAAGCGACCTTTGCACATGAATTCCTTCGCCCCGAAGAAAAAGCAATGCGAAATCCAATAATGTTAGTATCATCAAAACGACAAAAGTAACCCTCGCCACCGGGTATATTATGGACACTCCAAACGATATCACGAAGAGTGATATAGTGATCATCAGAAGAAAATAAAACCTCCGACCAAAAAAAAGTGACCTGTAAATCATTTTTAGCATATACAAATATTAGTAGTCGAATTTGTCATTCTCATTGGACATTGTAAAAAACGTGGAGTAACCTCTCAACTATCATCTACCGTGGAATTTCGACCGATTGCAATATTTCCTGAATTACCTGGTCTGGCGTTATTCCTTCCATCTCCCGCTCAGGGGAAAGTTCAATTCTATGCCGGAGGACGGACGGAACAACAAATATAATGTCATCGGGGATTACAAAATCCCGGCCCTTCATTGCAGCCAACGCCTTTGAAGCATTCAAAATCCCAATAGAAGCTCTCGGCGAGGCGCCCAGGTAAATTGATTTATGGTTACGTGTAATTGCGACCGTCGCCGTGATGAATTGGATAAGCTTTTCTTCTACATGCAAATTCCGAACCTTTAACCTGAGCATATCAATTTTTTCCGCCGAAAGGACCGGCTTTAATTGACTGATCATGCCTGGCAGGCTCATGGAATGATGATTCGTTACGATCTTGACCTCTTCTGCAAGTGAAGGATATCCGACATTTATCTTAAACAGGAAACGGTCAAGCTGGCCTTCGGGGAGCCGATATGTTCCCTCCTGTTCGATCGGATTTTGAGTTGCAACAACCATAAAGGGGCCACTGAGCTGATAAGTCTGCCCATCAACCGTAATTTGCTTTTCTTCCATGACTTCAAAGAGCGCAGCTTGGGTTTTTGCAGGTGCGCGGTTTATTTCGTCAATCAACACGATATTGCTGAAAACAGGTCCTTGCTTAAATTGAAAACTATTTTGGGCCGGATTAAAAATTGAAGTGCCTATTACATCACTGGGCATTAAGTCCGGCGTAAATTGAATCCTTGAAAAATTTACCGAAATCGTTCTCGATAACATTTTCGCCGTTAGTGTTTTTGCAATCCCAGGCACTCCTTCAATGAGGATGTGTCCGTCTGCGAGTATGGCTGCAAGAAGCAGTTCTATCATTTGATCCTGGCCGACAATTATTTTTCCTAACTCAGCTTTAAGTTGCTCTACGCATTCGCGGAGACCAGTGAGGTCGGTCCTTTGCTCAAATAAATTATCTTCCATCTTAAGTTTTTTTCTCAAATAGCTCTAATTGCCTGTTAAAAACAAGCAGATCATCGTCACTAACCGGGCTCAGTTGCTGAACGGTGTTAATGCTTTCTACAATTTTCCTGGTTGCGTGGTAGTCATATCCGCTTCTGAAGGAAAGCTTCTGGGCAAACTCCTCATCAAGAAAGTTTGTTTGCAGATTATATTTCGTACGGACTTTCGCCAAAAAATGTGTCGCCATCTTATTTGCAAGATTCAGGTTGTCCCTTTGCTGATAGTAAAGGCGTCCAATTGTCTTCACGAATTCAAGGGAATTATTGGCCATAGGCCTAATAATGGGAATTATGCGTTGTTTTCTTTTTGATTCAAAAAGGTACATCAAAAAGAACAGCAATACTACGAGCCAAAAAACCCAGCGCAACGATGGATTACTTAACAAAAATTTAAAAGACGAAAAATTATCGTGCCGCGAGTATCGGAAATAGTCGTCCCATTTTACATCCGCGACAGAACCCGGAAAATAGGAAAATAGGTAATCGTAGAACTCCTTGTTTCCACCGTGGAGCAGAAAAAAATTCGATAATGTCATCGGCGAAAGGTTTAGTACAATCGCGCCCCCGCCTTTGTAGCTAAACCTAACCATATTCACGCGTCCATTTACGTCAGTCCCGATTATGTTCGCGTACTCCGAATCCAGTCTGGTGAAATAAGAGCCAAAATTAAATCCAGGATATTCGAATTGAAGATTGGAATCCCCCCGAATGCTTCTAACCATTATTT
>JAJPJP010000203.1 GCA_021324175.1 Chitinophagia bacterium | reverse complement strand
TTTTCAAAATGCCCGAAGAAATTGGCTCTGTCGTTTTCAGAAACGCCCTCGCCACTTTTTATCTTATCTTTAAATTCATTCACGATTTTGTCAAGATTGGCGCTTTCATGGGAGTAGTATTCGCCTTGATTTGAGATTCTGGCATACCTTCCTAGCGTAATGTCCAAATATTTTAATTGAGCCTCATTTACCTTCGAAGCAATAGAGGTTTCATAATCAAATTCGTCTCGATTGTATTTACAAGAAATGAAAACGACGGCTAATAATAATTTTGGTAATAGTTTCATGGTCATTTGATTCTTGCTCACGTTTGAATTTTATTTTTTACAAAGTTTTTCAATGCGTTCCTGGGCATAATCGGCTCCCAGTTCCTTAGCCTTCTTCCAATCAATACAAGCGGCTTCTTGGTCACCTTTATTTAGCTTGAACGGATCCAACGGATGTCAATTTCTGACATTAGCTGACATTGGCAAGCAGTTGATTTATTTAATGAGGACCACCTTGGGCCGATTTCTATGTGGCTATAAAGCTTGGCGTTTTTGCAATTTGAGTTGCTGATTTTAGGGTAAAGCGAAATGCTTTTGTAATTTCAAAATTGGTATGCTAAAACCTGTCCTGCTATTACTGAGCTTTTTGATTTTAGTTTTGCTTGTTACCCTAGGTAAAATTTCTCCAGCAAATGCGTCAGGATCAGGTTTGACCACTTTGTTCTACTTTTTGACCTTGATTATAAGCATCATTTCTTTAATAACCGGAATCTATCAAATTATAGCAGGGAAAAAAGCGGTTATTTCATTCGCATATATACTTTGTGCACTTATAGTCGGCATACTTTCGTATTATGCGATAATGAAGTGATTAAGTTAAAAATAAGTGCTTACACTTAAGCCGCACGATACCGAATCTGGTGATATGCGCCTCCCTCGGCTTGCGGTTTGCAAATCGGTATTTGAATCTGTCCGCCGAAATAATTCAAGAGACTCGCGACCAGGATAATCACTGTTTGGGTTTGACGTCTGAATAAAATTGCTCCGGGTCCTTCGAGTCTACAACGATTGTCTTCGCCCACAAGTCGCCTGTTCGAATTGTGCGTATAGATGTTACTTTTTGATTGGTGAAAAAAATGGTTTGCTTTAAAGATCGAATTGACAGCAAATAAAAGAGCATCAGGTTCTGTTAAAGTGGTTCAGCATGAGCCGGAATGACAGAAAGAAAAGGGAACCAAGAGCCAATAAACCTCGGGTGGATTTGCCATTGTCCGGTAAAAAATTGGGTCTAACAAATACCCATACGTAAAAACCATGAAAGGAGTTTCATCAATGTGAAAAATGCAAAACTCCCCGTGCGTTTGGTAACTATTGCGTAATTACTAAACAAAAAAACAGGGAGTCGATGCAGTGAACAAAGTTACAGATCGGCGAGGCAATTTCATTGTATTTGGACAAAAAAGATGGAAAAAAAATAATGTATAACGGTTACACATACGTAAAAACCACTGAGAAGTTTCGTATAGTTATCGCTAACTTCGGCGCATGGAAAACTTTCCTACTATCCTCAATTAACTGCACGGAGAAAGTCATCGATGTGATGTTATTTTCGCAAATTGATTTTTCCATGGCCCTGCAAAAAGTGGCTTGATAAGTATAAACGTTTAGAGGGAAACCATTATGAATAGGGATTTTTACCGTTTTTGCACCGTCTCAATAATAATACCTTTAAATTGCTCCGCCAGCACCTGCTTCTCCACAGAATGAGTTAGGATATTATGATTTTCAATCTTGGGAATTATTGATCTGGTAGATCATTTTCGCAAATCAAATTTTATCATGAAAAAAAATCAATATGAAAAAGCTTCCATCAATAATGTTAAGGCATGGAATGATATCTACATTATTTTTTCTATCTGTTTTTTTATTTCTAGTTTCCTGTGGTTTAGATAATGGTGGATCAACTGATGCTGCGAAAGATTCTGCTGTTGGCCCGCCCGCAATAACCTCTACCAATTGTCAAACCCTGGGCAATAGCGCGGCGCTCCGGTCAATTGCTTTTTCCAATTCCGATAATTTATGGCAAGCTTTCAGGCTTCGATTCCCATACCATATACAACTAATTGGCAAGTCGAAAATCGAGTCTGACCAGAGCTGCGTTTTGCTAATTTCCGAACCTCCTCCACATGTTGACACAACAGACCTGGACCAGATGTTTGCCTGTTATCCGCATCAATTAATCGTAAAAGAACATAGGATCGGTTATGATGGATGGGCAAAAGATGTTCTAATTACGCTGGCAGGTGTCGATGAATTGCATCTGGATACCATAAAAAAAGCGCTCAATAATTACTTATTCGGTACTGATTATGGTCTCTATTCGTTATCGCTCAAATCAGATTTCAGATCAGAATATTCAGCCGCCCTTAAGCAGAAAGTAAACTATCAAATCGCGCCAAACGAATTAGAAGAATGGTTTTGCGGGGAGCATGCTATTGTATTTGACGGTGGGACAATACCGGATTTGCTAAATGATAATGCGCTCACGGACTTCAGATCCATACGTTATAGTGAGCAAAAGGGATTTGTCGTGTGGGTACTTCGAAAGGACGCCAATATTGCAGGTGAAAATGCCAAAATAAGAAGATTCTTTTTAGACGTAGACCTGATCGTCGGGGCCATAGAAAAAAACGACAGGATCGCCATTATCGGAAGGGAACGGCAGGCGTCCGTATTTGATTTGCCTCCGCTACGCGCTGAAACTATCCAGCAATTGGCAGCGGCTAACGACAAACAACTGGCCCAGAGTTATGAGCGATATAATATGATGGCCTGCAAGCTTCCGGATGGAAGAGACTGGGCACCCATATTCTTGAGTGATGAGCTCCTGAATACAGAATATGGAAGCCTGCTGGATATCACCGATCAACTGCTGAAATCATGGTCCCAAAATGGGGAAACGAGGTACGAGAACTTTGGCTACAAGCGTCCAGAAAAATGGGGTTTCGATGAGTCCCTGTCAACAATCATAGACGCTAAATTCAATGCTGCCTCGCTGACTTTTAATTGGAATACCGCAGGTGCGGTCTATCAATACAACAAGGAAAATTATGCAGTAGTTGGATTGAACAGGGTTGGTTCTTTGCCCGTAAGTTATATTCCCGATGAAGAAAGTTCTGAATCCAACGAGATGTATAAAAACGTGGAACCTTATGAACGACAGGGGTATGACTTTTTCTCAAATTGCAACGATGCAAATCTGATCAGGGCAGCCCAGTATGCAGCCATTTACCAGATATTCAAATCTTTTGGAATCCAGAGTTACGTTTTAGCAGGGACCGGATTCAATACAGCAGGAACAGGGTGGAATACCTTTAGGCCGCTTGAAAACCAGGCGGAAATTTTTATAGATAAGATAAAGAATTTGTCGGATGAGGATATCAACTATTTAGCAGACAAATCGATTAAGGATCAAAAGAAAATTGCAAGAAAAAACGGGGTGAATCTGGCTGGTCTGACCTCGAATTTTGACGAGATCACCGCTGAATTCGTCACGAATCTGAAGGACCTGAGAAAAAGTTTTCTCCGGCTAGATGAAAATCCTGTTTCCAGAGCGGCGATAATAAGAATGCTGGTCAACCGGAACGGGATTAGTTCCGCAGACATTTCTCAACTGACGGAAGAAACGGTACAACTATACAAAGAAATCAGTGCTACGCTTTCAAGAAACGGAGATTTGAAATGGTACTATCCTTCTTTAAACATCAATATTGACAGCCTCGTTAATGATTTTGTTTCCTACAATGCAAACAGTCCGGCACAATGGATAAAAACGCCTTCGATTGTATTGTCCTGGAATAAAGACATGCACGCGAGATATGGAGGGCATAACATAGACGCTGAAGTTTTGAAAGTGGAGACCGACATCTCAATTAGCAAAGGTTCCATTTTAGCAGAAAATGGCGTCATCAAAATAAACCCCGAAGACCAGGGGCGCTTGACGCCTGAATTCCTGAGAAAGCTGGGCGTGGAAACCAAGAACGAAATGAGGAATGGCATGGGAGGCATTAACGAATTCTCATTTGGTGACATACCACCAAGACCCCCGAGGGACATTCATGATGTATTTGCAGATCCCGAACTACCGAATGATGCTCGGCGCGGATTTATTGCCGGAATACACGATGTGCTGGAGGTAAAACGTATTCGCAACAACACCTATTTGGTAGCCGGCAAAGAAGTAAATAGTTGCGAAGCACTCCAGGACGCCCTTTTTCTGCATGCGACCGGGGACAAAAAAGCTGCCATTGTATTTGAGGGTTTCGACGAAGGCGGAGTTCAGGTTCGCCTGGTGGGTGTGGAGTACCAGATTCAGATGCGAACCGCTTTGACGGGCCATTTCAGACCGCTCGAAAAAGACGAGCTGCTTTCGCTGACAAGTGATGATGGCATTAACCGGCAGGCGTATGTATTTGAGAAGGAGCCGGTAGTCGCTACAAACCCCACGGGGAATGATGTCATTGGTGTGGAACTTACAGCTAAAAATAGCTCGGCGGGAGTTTATGTTCACGCAGAATCCAAATCAAGGAACTTGTTTGGTAAGATTAGGGATTGCTTTTTGAGAGTATTCAATTTTTCTAAGCAAAATGACGCTGATTTTATAAGGGATACGTATAGGGAACTGCTATCCTCCGGCTTAAAAAAGACTGATTTTGCTCTCGTATTGTCAAATACCAAGGACTGTGTGATTTGTAAATCGCCTAACAAAAAAAATAATCCTTTGGTCCCCGATCTCGTTACCATTAAGCATCTTCAGGATTATGCCTACTCAAAATAGAGTATCGGGTGGGATTGGTCTGAATGTGACGCATAAGCCAAAAGATTGTCTTTTATTGGTTGCATTTCCGTTAACTGAGGTTGACTTCGTCAGCGGCCTGCAAGATGAGGTCCCAAAGGATTATGCAAAATCAGTGGCAAAACAATATAAGTTTGTTCCGCACTATTTGTGGCAGTTTAACCATTTACCACTGGTAAATACAATCAGCAAGACG
>JAJPJP010000025.1 GCA_021324175.1 Chitinophagia bacterium | reverse complement strand
GAGATTCGATCAACCCTTCACTAGTGCGGATCAATCAATATTACTCCTAAAGGTTTATGCTCCTCCTGCTCCTCGTGCACTACACGTACCAACATCCGATGCTCCCAGGCTTTATAGACCAAATGCTCCATTTCTTTTTCTTTGGAATAAAACCAGCGCTTCTGCCCGCCTTCTGAATCCAGGACAAAACCTTCGAAACTGCCAAAGCTGTCGAATAGAATTTCTTTTACCTTGCCTTCGGTCCCATGCTCATGGTGGTGAAGACCGCGAAGTCCATGATCGTCGTGTTTTTCGTCCAGATCGATCCGGAAGAAAAAAGGATCGATGGAAGCTGCGATCACGGTCACACCTGAGACATCAAACAAAGTCTTCGACAGAAAATCATGGTAGCGCTGGTAATGGACTCCATGGGGAAAGTTTCCCAGGTCAGGGGTATTGTTCGCACAGAAGACCCCAAAAAAATCTTCTTCCAGGGCAATGATGTTTGCATAGTCGCCGATATACGGAAGAAAGGTTTGAGCCGGTACATTAGAGGGGACTGTGCAAAGCAGGTGATCATGCCAATGCTGCGCGTGGCGATCATGGGAAAGCCGGACATGTGTCTCCCAACGTTCTGAGGGTCCCGTACCCGTCACCTGTTGATAGAGATATCCTATTATGCCATGTTTGTTGACAGCAAGACCGGGGTTTTTCCCATTTTTTACTGTCAGGAGATCTTGCTGGCTCCATGTTTGCCCGCCATCTTCAGATCTCTTCAGATGCAATGTGTATACCCCGCCGCGGACGTCAGTCCAAGACACATATACCACGTCCTTATTCCCGGGATCAACAGCGATCGCTATGTCCCCGCCAAAACGTTCCTGGGCCAGAAAAACTACGAGCGGCTGGAAAGTGAAATTGATTCCCGTAACGATTCGCTGACCAGCGAGCCCGTCGCCATTATCGGACAGGTTGCTGTAAGGCACAGGCGAGTTCCCCCATTCGTCATCGCGGACGATAACCAGATCAGCAGTGACCGCACCGAAATTAAATGCCTTCCAACTGTAGAAGGTTGCATAAACCCGCCCCTCGTGGTGAACCGCGCAACGAACCTGCGGACCGTTTTGGAAAAAAGGATTAAAAAGTGCTGGATTTTTAGGCCTGACATCGACCGGAATCCGACTAAACACCGGAGCTGGCAGCTGGGCAAATTGCGTTTGCTCGACCGTCGAAGTCAACCCCGCTCCCATATTAAAATCATTTACGCCCACGAAAAGGCGGTCTTTGCCGGCGTCCGCTCCGCGTCGGACAGTCTCGGTAGCGACAAAAGGTTGATCAAAATTTGGCTGGTCATCAAGCGTGTCCATCACGGTGCCCACTTCAGGGTACTCGGTTCGGAGTACGTTGAGATCGAACGTGCTGCCATTGAGCGTGCCTGTGTATAACTTATTGGAGCGTTGTGCAAATTTGAGCGTGATGTCATCAGTGCCGACAAAACCGTCCCCCGGCACAATCGACTTTAATGCCCAGTGATCGCCACCATCAACTGAAACATATACGGGAGCATTTGGGGCGCCACCAGGATCAGGAGTAAATGCTGAAATGACCATTTCCTCCGGGTTGAGAGCATTGACGGCAATATTGGGTTCGCTATCCTGGTTGGATTCCCCGCTCATCGAACGGGGGATGATGTTGACCACTTTAATTTTTGTCATAGAAAAAGCTTTGGAGATTACCGGGTAAGATGAATGGTTAGTTTAGGTGCTGAATCAACAGGCAGGACATCAAGCGGATCGACAACGGCGAGCATGTTTTCCGGGATTGCCTTCTCCAATTTTGCTGCCGTATCGGCAATTTTTCCAGCCTGATCGCGCCGCTCATGGATTAAGAAAACTTTCAACTCATCTTCGTGGAGCTTGGGTGATTTAAACCAACGGATATCAATGCTCGACGCAAAGAGAATTTTTATCGTTTTTGCCTTGTGCGTTCCCTTGAGCAGGGACTGCACGCCGATTTCGGCTATCTTCCACCCCGGGTCATGCTCGCTGAGAAATTTGGGGTGACCTTCGAAGGGAAGGATGGCATTTACCTTTCCAATGATCACCAATACCGCACTGTCTGCCCTCCTGTTGATCGCATCGTCTTGCATATCGTGAATTGCATTTTCTATTTCTGAACGAATTCCTTTGCCGTCTTCCATCATTTCAAACCCGACGACATCTGCCGTGAGCGTTCTGCCCATGATCCGGGACCTGGCGAAAATCGTCATGGGCTCCTCCGGTCTTATGTCCGGATCGTTCGAATGAGAGAAGACGCCGGTAATTTGTTGGTGTGTATATCCTGCAAAAATAGGTCTTGACCAGATGAGATGACTGATCTCAATGACAGCAGATGATGGCCCATGAATTTCCAAAGGCTCAAGGGAGGAATTGGTTTTTATCACCTTCCCCTCGAAAATAAGGGATGAATGAGCGGTCCAATCCCGGATGGTCTTGTTATTAGGCATATGATAAGACTATTTTATTTGTTACCAGACAGGGCAGATTTGATCCAGCTTAACCCGAACCATGTTAGAATGAAAGCCCCGCATTCGAGGCTGAAGCTGCCAAACTTGTAAAAGAGTTCTGCGATTAACCAGGACGCGCCTAGTGGAAATATTTCCTTGCGAAGGAATAATTTCAGTCCGAAAGTTTTGATAAAGGTGAACATATCATAAGTTTTAGTGAATACAATCCAGTGGTAAACAGCGTCGCGTTTCAGGGGTAAGAAAAGTGGAAATGGGATTAGGCAGAACAAACTCCAAATCGAATGTATAAGTAAATTTTGCATGAATCATCAATTTAATGGTTTCCACCAGGAGGGAAATAAGAGTCACCCAGTATGAGTCTCAATCAAGCTTAAACCATCGAAGCCATTTGTCCTTAAGCCGAGAACGACGCGGTAGAACGCGAGCGATTTTTTGAGGTCATTGACGCCGACGGTCAGAAAAATAAATCTGAGTTCCTGGGGCGGGTTCCAATAATGGGCGGAAACTATTCTGATGCTGGATTTAGGAGTGTCGAGGACTTTATATACGCGCAG
>JAJPJP010000403.1 GCA_021324175.1 Chitinophagia bacterium | reverse complement strand
TTACGGCTTTGAAGAATCTTCCTGCATTTTTCCGGCTTGTCTGGGAGTCCGGTCCAAGACTTATGGTGCTGGATTCGGTCTTGCGCGTAGTGAAAGCCGCAATGCCCCTGGCCATTTTATATGTCGGGAAACTGATCATTGACCAAATTGTCACCCTGGCACGTACCCACGGGAGCCAGGGCACCAAGCACCTGTGGCAGCTGGTGGCCATAGAATTGGGTCTTGCGATATTATCGGACGGGTTCAGCAGGCTGATTAACCTGCTGGATAGCCTGCTTGGTGATCTCTTTGCCAACCACACCTCCGTCAAGATCATGGAGCATGCGGCTTCGCTTGATCTTGACCAATTCGAAGATTCCGTTTTTTATGACAAGCTGGAGCGTGCCAGGCAGCAGACACTGGGACGAACCATCTTGCTTTCCCAGGTCATGAGCCAGGTCCAGGACCTGATCACCATGGGATTCCTTGCCGCGGGATTGATGGCATTTAATCCTTGGTTGATCCTGCTGCTTTTGATGGCAATCGTTCCTGCATTTTTGGGTGAATCTTATTTCAATGACCGCAGTTACGCCCTGTCGCGAAGCCAAACTCCGGAAAGACGGGAACTCGATTATCTCCGTTACCTGGGGGCGAGCGACGAATCAGCCAAGGAGGTAAAAATATTTGGGCTCTCCGGTTTTCTGATCGACAGGTTTCGAAAGCTGTCATGGAAGTTCTACAAGGACAATCGAAAATTGGCAACCAGGCGCGCAGCATGGGGAACATTATTTGCCTTACTGGGAAGTCTTGGCTACTATGGAGCCTATGTCGTGATCATTCTGAGAACGGTATCCGGAACATTGTCTTTGGGCGACCTCACTTTCCTTGCCGGATCGTTCCGGCAACTCAGGAGCCTGCTTGAAGGAATCCTCACGCGATTCACCAGCGTGTCCCAGGGGGCGATATACCTTCGGGACTTTTTCGACTTTTTTGAAATAAAGCCTAGGATTGTTGCTGCAGCCAACCCCAGGCAATTTCCCAAACCAATCGTCAGCGGCTTTGAATTCCAGGACGTCGGTTTTCGTTACAACAACTCCGATCTATGGGCAAATCGTCATTTGAACTTTACCTTGCAGCCTGGGGAAAAGCTGGCCCTGGTTGGCGAAAATGGCGCCGGAAAAACGACATTGGTCAAATTGCTGGCCAGGCTGTATGATCCGACGGAAGGCAGAATCCTTTTGGACGGCCATGATCTCAGAGAATATGACCTGGCAGAGCTGCGCAAGCATATCGGTGTCATCTTCCAGGACTACCTGCGCTACCAGATGAGCTTCTCCCAAAATATTGCCGTGGGAAATATCGAGGAACAGGGCAACAGTGAGCGCATCATCCAATCCGCAAAAAAGAGCCTGGCAAGCAGCGTGGCGGAGAAACTGCCCAATCAATATGAACAGGCACTCGGCCGGAGATTTAACCAGGGCGTTGATCTTTCGGGCGGCGAATGGCAAAAGATCGCGCTTGCCCGGGCTTACATGCGGGAAGCAGAGCTGCTGATCCTCGATGAACCGACCGCAGCGCTGGATGCAAGAGCCGAATACGAGGTTTTCCAACGATTCGCGGAGCTGACCCGCGGCAAGTCAGCCGTCTTGATTTCGCATCGCTTTTCTACCGTGCGTATGGCAGACAGGATCCTCGTCCTGGACAAGGGTCAGCTAATTGAAATCGGAACCCATCATGACCTGCTGGAGAAAAATGGCCAGTATGCCGAGCTCTTCCGGCTTCAGGCCATGGGTTACCAATAGTACACCTTCTTCCGGTTTTTATCCACATTTTGACTCGAAAGAAAATGAACCGAATAATCTTCCGTTAAAAGAAAAATTCAATCCCTATGCACTCCATGTTATTTCAAAAGCAGATCCAGTTTACCCGCACCCTGAAAGCGGGTGGCCGCGTGAGAGAGTTCAATTTCCTGAAGGTTGGCAGCAGTGCCCCTTCTTTTGAAGTCGATGTTGCCGATGAACGGGGAGACCGTCATATGTTCCTGTTGTCATTTGAAGATGGCTGGAAAATAAAAGGCGGCGATGTTCCTGCCTGGGTCAGCGACGTCAGCGATGAATTGTACAACCAGGTCGCCAAGGAAGGCGCACAATAAACTTCGGGCTCTCAGCGATCACTGTTGGTTGATGGGGCTCCTAACCATCGCCTCGCAAATCCGCACAACGATTATTAAAAATAATCGCTGCAATTCCCGAGTAACTTTTATTGCAGTCTCTTCGTCGAATTTAGAAAATTCTTATGAAGAGGCTAACGCAAATTCTCCTGTTCATTTACTCCCTGATCGCAACAATCATAATTGTCCTTTTCATTTTTAAGCCGCAAATCATTATTCCCCGAAAAATCAGCATCGAGCAGCTTGATGCGCAACAAATACGGATTCTCGAACCGGATGGCACCCTGAGGATGGTCATCTCCGACCATTACAGACTCCCGGGAATTATTGTGCGGGGAAAAGAGCAGCCCTTTGAAAGACCACAGGCAGGTATGCTATTTTTTAATGATGAAGGATCGGAAAATGGCGGGCTCATTTTCGGTGGCGGAAAGAATGATCATGGTGAGGTGATCAATTCCGGAGGAAGTCTCTCGTTTGATCGTTATGACGGGAACCAGGAATTGCAACTCATCGGTGTCAATGACCATGAAGACCGTTTCGCCGGAATGTCTGTTTCCGACAGCCACCCGGAAGACCACAGAAACACACCGCGAATCTGGGTTGGGAGAAACCAGGATTGTGTAGCTGAAATTGAGCTGCGGGATTCTGCAGGAAGAAAACGTATGGTTTTTGGCGTGTTCCCCGACGGCAGGGCCGGTTTTAGTTTTTTGGATGCAAAAGGTGATACACTGAAGACTTTCGACGGCTCGGCAAAAGACAAGTAAGCACCCGTTGAAGCGCTCGCTGAGTCGTGCGCTAAATCTTGTTACATTTGTTTTTGTGGTCAAATTCTACAGCATGATACTCCGGCGGATCTCACCTGCTGCTGTTTTTTTATTGTCGCTTATACTTTCAGGCTGCGGCCCGGCGGCGACAAAGCCTGACCTGGACATACAGCTCGCAGCCGGAATCCACCCCCGGGTATATTTCGCGTGTGAGCAATCGATGGCCAGGCTGGACGCGCTGTTTTCGGGCAACGAAGTCATTAATGACCTTCAACGTATCGGCGGCGGAGTAAGCCTGGCTATCCAGGACTTCAGCGTGGATCGCGCGGCGATCGTTCAACGGTTGAACCGGGCAGGGATTCCGGTCATCGCATGGATGGCCCTGCCGCAGGACCAGGGCTACTATCTCAATGCGGAAAATGCCGAACAGGCAAAAGCGTGGTTCCAGGATTTCCTACACTGGACGGACTCGGCGAAATTGCAATGGGCGGCGGTCGGCCTGGACATCGAGCCAAACCTCAATGAGTTTGCAGCCATACGAAAGGATGGTGGATTCAAGCTCGTCCTGACAATTTTGGGAAGGACGATTTCTTTATCCAGAAATCACCTGGTTAGGAAAGCCACAAACGATTACAATGATCTCGTGGGCGAAATTCACGCGCACGGATATCCTGTCCAGACCTACCAATTTCCATTTGTTGCCGATGAACGGGAAGTAGGTTCTACCGTCCTGGACCGCGTGGCGGGTTTGGTTCCGCTTGCCGTTGACACAGAAGTCCTGATGACCTATTCAAGTTTCAGGCACGACCTTGGTTCAGCCCTCGTTGCCAATTATGGTGCTAAGGCAGGAGGGATAGCCATTGGATCAACCAGCGAAGCAGCAGACTCCAGTCTCAACAGCAAATTCAGCGCGCTCAACTGGGAGCAATTCTCAAATGATCTGATCACTGCAGCGCATTTCAGCAAGATAGTCGGAGTGTATAGCCTGGAGGCCTGTGTGCACCGGGGCTTTCTGGCAAAAATGAAAAATTTTAATTGGCAGCAGCCTGTTCATATCCCCGGAAGCGCAATAACAGCTACAGCACATTTTCGAGCGATGGTGCAGCGGGTCATATGGATTTCCACTTATTGGATTTACGTATTGCTTGGGTTGGTCGCACTGATCGTGCTCTTGATTTGGCAAATTCGGAAGTTGCGGAAAAAACCGGCCAAGCCCGTGTGAAACCGATTTCTCCCCACGCAAACTGAGATGTCTTTTCGCATAATTTTATTTCTTTTTTTGGGTCCGGCTGTCGGTATAAAACCTTAACTTTAAATGGCAATACATGGCGCCAGTTTTTGCAACCAAGTGGCGCTTTTTTCCGCATTTTTTCACCTCCTGAAAGCGCAAAATGAGCTGGCAATTTTATCCCTTCAACATACGAAATGGCAGCTAAGATCGACACAGTGAAAATGATCTATGAGATAAAAAAAGGGGATGTTCTCTTTCAACAGGAAAAGACTGAACGGTTCTGGGTGGTCAGCCTTGAAGAAGGTTTTTTTGTGCTTCGCTCCTGCGCGGAACAAGGCAGGCTCAAGATGGTTCGATTTCCGGACCTCATCAATGAGGATTGGCATGTCGACAGTGAACAGGTTTAGGATATCTACCTGGGTTGAAATTGAACCAAACTGTGCAAGCTTTAATCTTCATAAACCCGCCTCCCAACTCCAACTGTGGAAGCGCGCTGGTTCCCATGCGCTTTGACTAATTATATACCGATGAAAAAAGTTCTATTTGTTTTTTCGCCGCTGCTCCTCGCCTACCTGGCCGCAGCTACGATCGGACGCCAGGATAGTGGCTCCTATCATAGACGTTCGTGGAAGGAAAACATCATTGGCTGCTCAATATCGAATGAAGACGAAATAAGTCCCCGGCCCGATGGAAAGTATATCGGGGTCATGCCTGGTTGGGGCAATCATAATTACGCCATCTCTTCCAAAAGCGACAGCGCACAACTCTACTTCGACCAGGGCCTTAGCCTCTATTACAGTTATCATCACCGCGAAGCGACTGCTTCATTTAAGGAAGCAGCGAGATTTGACAGCAGCTGCGCGATCATCTATTGGGGAGAAGCCCTCGCCATGGGCCCCAGCTATAATGGAGGCTATTCGTACCGCATGAATGCGGAAGTGCCGGATGCCATCAGGTTGATGTACCGGTTCGCGGGTGCTGCTGCAAATAAAGAAAAAGATTTGGTGGATGCGATGAGTACGCGGTACAATATTTCCGATCCAACAGACGCAAAGCGTGCTGAATTAAATAAACAGTATGCTGAATCAATGAAGGCGCTGGCCGAAAAATATTCGATGGATAATGACGTCAAGGCAATTTATGTCGATGCTGTCATGCTCGTTCACCCATGGGATTTCTGGAATAACGACGGCACGCCCGAGGCCTGGACCAACACCTTGGTTCAATATTGCCGAGAAATATTGGCCGCTGATCCGCATCACCCCGCAGCGCTTCATTACTATATCCATTTGACGGAAGCCTCGCGTTCACCGGAAGTGGCGTTGCCATGCGCGGATTCATTGAAAAAACTCTTTCCCGGTGTGGCGCATATGGTTCATATGGCAAGTCATGAATATGAACGAAGCGGAGATTACGGAAGTGGCGTCCAGGTCAATGATAAGGCTGATAGCGACCTCGGCAACTATCGTTCCCTGGCAGCTGGACTTGGCCTTGCTGCTCATGCGTCTCACTATTTTGCCGTAGCAACTTATTGCGCAATCAGCGGCGCAATGTATGCCGAAGGAATGAAAAATGCGATCCACGCGCGCAACAACGTTGAGCCGGGCAGCGAGAATACCTATGCGCAATACATCTTTATGCTCCCGCAAATTGCCCGGGTCAGGTTGGGAAAATGGAACGAAATCCTGCGCGACTCAACGACAATCCATGGCGATTGGGTGTATGCAACCCTATTGGACGATTTTGCCAGGGGAATCGCCTATTCAAAAAAGGGAGAATCATTCAGCGCGATGAAATGCCTTTCAAAAATTAAACAGGAAATGCAACAGGGGAACCTGCATGAGCGCTTTACTCCTTATGAAAGTTCGCCGTATGAATGCGCGGAAATTGCACAACACCTTTTGGCCGCAACCATTAATTTTTCGCTCAATAAAACCGATTCGGCCATCATAGAGGCAAAAATGGCCATCACGTCCGAAGACAAACTCTTGTATACAGAGCCTAAACTTTGGATGGTGCCTGCGCGACAGTATCTGGGAGCGATCATGTTGAAAATCGGCAGATTCACCGATGCAGAGAATTTGTACAGGGAAGACCTGGTATGGAACCCGGGAAATCCATGGTCATTGGTCGGCTTATACCAGGCGCTGGATGCAGCACATCAAACGGCTGAACTATCCAGGATTAAATCGCAATACCTGCGCGGTTTTTCCAACGCCGAGACGGTTCCAAATACTTCCGCCTATTAATATTTGATCTGAAAATATTACCGACGGTGATCATTAGGATTTGCGCAGCACGCCGACGTGAATCCCTATGTAGATATCCGCCTGCTTGCTATTGCCCAGGAGCGAGGTCAGCAGGCTACCCGACCCGATAAAGAAAGGCCCTTCGCGAAATGCAAGTCCTGCATTAAAGCCCGTCAGGCTATTGATGTTCAGAGGCATGTAAGCACCGAAGCCCCTGGTTTCAAAACGCGGTGTAAGCGTAAAATTATTCTGATAATAAGGATTGGCGAATTTGCTGGAACTATGTAAACTAAACCTTGTGTCCAGGTTGACATAGAACTTGTACAGGACATTCATGTCCACTGAAGTGACAACCGTCGTCGGAAGACTGACGCCGTAAGAACCGTTCCCGCTGCCGAGGCTTTGAAAATACTGGCTTTGGTTCAGCGAATTCTTTACGGAAGCCAGCGACGAATCCTTGAGCTGGTTCAGGTAAAATTTCTGGTTGGCCGGGATATTGACAACATAGCCACCCGTCGCGTCGGGATTGGCGTGATAGCGGATGCTACCGAGATCAAGAATGGCAAATGAGATTTTCAACCGGTACTTTTCCTTCGGCATGTTGCGGCGATATTCATAGACTGCGCCAAGATCTGCGCCAACGCCCGAACCCTTGAATTGGAATATGCTGCCGCCGTTGAGGTGGGTCAAATCGACACCTCCTTCGCCGAGCTGCACGATCCCGCTTGCGTTAGTCAGGTAGTTTCCGCCTGCGTCATTGTTGACTGTGCCACTGATACGATCAAGATGCGTGTACATATTTGAAATTCCGGCCAGATACTTCAGCGTTATTCCGCCTTTTAAAAAATTGTGGCCTTCTTCCACGAGGACTCTGCCGACCGAAACGCCGTAATCTGTCCATCCATTGAGAGCAATGGACTGGTTGGCGGTCGATGTCAGCGTATACGGAAGACCGCCGCTATTTTCGGCTTGAATGGCGCTTACCAGTTTCCCGTCAATATCATGCACGTTCACCATCACCCTGGCCCTGGTTGTAAAAGCGATCGTCGTCTTTTTGTTGATGCTTATCATGAAAGAAGGCCCGAGTACGTCGATTCCGGCAAATGCAGACCCCGCTTTGGCATTCGTCCCAAAAAGAACGCTGTCGGTCTGGTTACCCATTTTTGTCCTGAAGTTGCCGAGGTTAAAGGAGACGTTGTAGTCGCCGACTCCGGCGTTAAGAGCAAACAGGTTGGCGTCCCACTTATAGGGGTTATCCGCAATATTGGCGGGGTTAAAATACACTCCTTTGACACCCAGGTAATTACTGCTGCGGATGCCGTCAAATTGGTTTTGAGAATATGCCGCTGCAATAAGAAATGTTGCAGCGAAGGCGATTAACAGGGTCTTTTTCATGCCGATAAGGGTTTGGCTACTCCATTAAACGATGCCGTTACTGATAAATTGCAGGAGTGACACGTTGGGAAGGACGTTAACAATCAGGCTCCCCACCTGATTTGAATCGCGGTCAACATGGATTGGTAAACCGGGGTCCTGATATTGAATTTTTCGCCAAGTTCAATGACGTACCGGGTCAAGGAATACAATTCGGTTCTGTTCCCTTTCCTGAAATCGTTGTGCATGGACGCGGTTGCCTCCGGCGGCAATAATGCCAGGCGGTCGATTCGCTTTTGGATAATGTCTTTGTCAAAATAAATCCCGCTTGCATTGGCAACGGCCTGTACTTCGAGCATAAGATCGACCAGCACTTGCTTCTTCTGCTCATCATGAAGAATTGTTCCTACGGTAATATCCAACGCAGAAGTGATCGTCGCAAATGGTGAAATAAACATGAATTTTTCCCAAAGCATTTGCTGTTCATCCTTCGTGCCTTGTGCTTCGATCCCCGCTGCATTCAGGATTCCGGCTACTTTTCCCAGCACTGACCCCTGTGCGTCTTCACTTCCGAAATAAAAACGGTTAACTGTGCTGCTCACGGAAATGACACCCGGTTTGACGACCGTGGATACGATGTAAGCGCAGCCAGCCCATACACTTGCTTGCGGAAAAATCTTTTTTATTTTTTCCGGAGATTCCATCCCATTGAGAAACGAAATGACAATGGTGTCTTCGTCAACGCAATCC
Source organism: Chitinophagia bacterium (assembly GCA_021324175.1). Lineage (GTDB taxonomy): Bacteria > Bacteroidota > Bacteroidia > Chitinophagales > Chitinophagaceae > Puia. Next base: position 1,150 of record JAJPJP010000403.1, on the reverse strand, counting down.
TTATAACGCAGAAGTGCATTTTCAATATCGTAGTTCTTTACGCAACAGATGAGCAAATCAATGTGGCCAATCTTGTCAGGATCATCTGACACGATCGCCGGGATTGCCGGATTGATTTGCGCGGTGCCTCTCAGTTCCAATCCATGCAATTCGATTTCCTTTAGTGTTTCTCCACGAGCAATGAAAATAATCGCGATTTCCGACGCATTGCGATAGAATAATGCAAGCCTGGCTCCAAGGTAGCCGCCCACCCCTCCTATGCCCATAATCGCCACGCTGGTTTTCGTCATTATTTTTTTAACCTCTTTGCTCATCGAAATCAGTTTTTTGCCAGTGAAGCTATTGTTATCGGCTTCCGGTCTTCAATCCTACGCAAAAATAAATCGAATGGAATTATTGCTCCTTTACAGGGTGTTAACCTGATTGGTGAAAGGTAAAATTATCTTCGGGAATAGAGATCAATGAGGGAGTGAATAAGGTGCAAAGCGGCTGCCTTCAACGTACCAGCATTCCTTGATCAGGTCACTCAAAAGCATCGATTTCATCCGGGCGAACGCACCTGTGTAAATGGCAACGACATAGCTTTCCGTGATGTTACAAATCCTGTATTTGTCGTTTTCCTGCTGAAATATGATATCATCCTTTCTTAACAGCCCGGCGATCTCGGATGAGTCGATCTTTACATTCATAAAAATAATTAATTGGACTGACTGAGAGCCGGATATACATTCCGACAATGAGCGATATAACTGCCTGGAACAACTAGCATTTGGTATATTGAAAATATGAATATTTACGAAACGGGCAAAAATAATTGACCGGCTAAATTCCCCGCATAACCGGGACATCGCGTAAAGTAGCGGCAAATCGGTTATGCATCAACTGGTATCATTCATTTTCCCATTGAATGCAATTCTTCAATAAAAGCAAACTGCTCCTTAAGCATTCTTTTTTTTGCTTCTGCAAAGTTGAACCAAGATGCACGATCGACTTCATGCACACGGATTTCTGCCCCCCGTTTCGTCGTAATGACTATTTCATTACTGCGGACTTTTTCGGCGTCAATATCCTGTTCTAACGCCCATGCATGAACCATTTTTCCACTTTTTTGCCGGATTGGCTTAAGCGCAATAAAATCGCTGTTCGGGTC
>JAJPJP010000310.1 GCA_021324175.1 Chitinophagia bacterium | reverse complement strand
GAGATGTCCAAACTATCAAAAGGTGACAAGGAAATTGCTAAAAACCAGTAAGTCCCTGGCGAAGTGCCTCGAGGCAGTTTGCAAGGCATCTGAAATTCAGCCTTCGTTCCAGACTTTTGAAGAGTTTTCATGATGACTTTAATACAAATAGTGTTCTCAACTGATTCGCGGTCTGACAGAGGAGCAACTTTCAACTCGCGAGAAAACTAACGAAGCTTTTACGATCTGAAAATTTCACAAATCAACACCATAGCTTCAAAAAATCAAAAAAATTGGAAAATCCGCAACGAGTATTGCAGGGAATTAACTCATTTTAGATTAAACCGTAAGTGCCTTGCAAATTAGATATCTGCAAGGCTCTTCGTGCCCAAGACTGGATTCGAACCAGCACATGGTTTCCCACGCTGCGACCTGAACACAGTGCGTCTACCAATTTCGCCACTTGGGCATACCACAAATGTAAGTATTGGCAAGTGATTAGCCCGCTTTCCCGTTCTAATTTGCCAGCTTAAATACCGACGTTGAATTCCCTTAGCGCATTATTTAGACTGGTTTTCAAATCAGTGGAGTGCTTCCTTTGGCCAATTATTAATGCGCAGCTTACGCCATATTTGCCCGCAGGAAATTCCTTTTCATATGTCCCAGGAATGACAACGCTGCGTGATGGGACGCGTCCGCGGTGCTCCACCGGAACCTGGCCGGTCACATCAATAATCTTGGTAGATTGTGTAAGGACGACATTAGCCCCAAGCACAGCCTCCTTTTCGACGATTACACCTTCGACCACTATGCATCGGGAGCCGATAAAACAACCATCCTCGATAATAACAGGTGACGCCTGGAGCGGCTCCAGGACACCTCCGATACCGACACCGCCGCTGAGATGGACACCCTTTCCAATTTGAGCGCAACTTCCAACAGTTGCCCATGTGTCCACCATAGTTCCTTCGTCAACTAAAGCTCCTATATTCACATAGCTTGGCATTAAAACGACATTCTTCCCAATATGCGCTCCATATCTGGCCACGGCATGTGGCACCGCGCGGACACCCAATTCCTGATAATTTTTTTTAAGGCTCATTTTATCAAAGAATTCGAAGGGTTCGATGCTCCAAGTCCGCATGGGCTGAATAGAGAAATACATGAGAATTGCCTGTTTAACCCATTCGTTTAATTTCCAGCCTTCATGGGCAGGCTCAGCAACGCGGACTCTGCCATCGTCGGTCATTTTGATTACCTGCCTGACCGCTTCGGCATATGCCTCAGTTTTCAAGAGATCTCGGTCTTTCCAGGCGGCTCCGATGAGATTTTTTAATTCCATGGCAGTTTTTTTGCAAACATAAGGCAAGCGACCCAAAAAGCCGGTCACACGTCGTGGGCAGAAAAACAATTAAAACCTCGTAGTTTTAAACGTCTGCCCGCGATGAAAGTCTATGCAAAAACGTAAAAGCTATAAAATCCAGGGTCTTACGTAAAAAGCTAGCCATTTTCAAACTAATTGTTCATGAGATCTAAACTGCTTTCCAAAAATTCCGTCCGGCTTTGCAGCGAAATTTGTCTTCTTTTGTGCAGTATGAATGGTTATTCGCAGGATTCATTGCTGTCCAAAAGCCAGCAGGATAGCATAAAACGGGAAATGGATAGCACATTCGATGATGCCGGCTTTTTCAGGGCTAATTCGTATTGGCTTGCCAGTCTGAATTACATGAGTAATAACATTTACCTTGGCAGAAAAGACTCCGTTGCCTCCCCATACCTGACCGCCACGGTGGGTTATTACCATAAGACTGGTCTGTTTGTTAGTGCTTCAGCTTCGTACCTGATCGAGCCGGGGCAGGAAAGGATCGACTTATCAACTATCGACGGGGGCTACAGCCTTTTTTCCGGAAATTTTGAAGGATCGATAATTCTTTCTAAATATTTTTTTAGCAGCCAAAGTTACAACGTTCGGTCAGAGATAGAAGGCAGTGCCAATCTATCCACCAGTTATGAATTTGGGATTGTCAGACCAACTCTCCAGGGCACTCTGAATTTTGGCTCCCGAAATGATTATGGCTTGGGACTCGGGTTAGAGCATACCTATCACCTGTTCAATAAAAGGCTTACCATCATACCCGGCATGATGATGAATGCAAGCACCGAAAACTATTATAATGATTATTATGAATTCAGGCGTTATTCACTCAAACGCCTCAGGATACTTCAACGAGTTTTGGGTGAGATTTCCGTGAGTGCCTTTGTTGAAAACCCCGGCGCATTCAAGATTCTCGATTATGAAATGATTATTCCCCTTACTTATTCAATGAAAAAATTCATGCTAGGTCTCACACCCACGTTCACCATCCCCCTCAATCCCGCGGTAGTTGACCGGACAACGACAACCAAGCTTGGATCAAAAACCAAGCAAATTGCCAAGGAAAAAATTGATAATAGCTTTTTTGTTCTGGCAAGCATTTCTTATAGTTTTTAACTTCCTTTGCAACAGAGCATTCAATGAAACTATGAAGAATGAATATGATTTTAGTACAGATTTGCGACGATGCCTCGGAGCCCTGGCGGGCGGCGGCTTAATTCTTTACCCGACGGATACTGTTTGGGGTATCGGATGCGATGCGACCAATGCACAGGCTGTGCAAAAAATATACGATCTAAAAAAACGCTCCGAAACGAAAGCCATGATTATCCTGGTGGCTAGCGCCAACGATGTCTTCAAATACGTGACTCAGCCCTCCCCATCGATCATGGAGTTCCTGAAAAAAGTGGAAAGACCCACCACCGTGGTTTACGATTGTGCAGTCGGAATTGCTGATAACCTCCTTGGTCCCGATGGCACCATTGCAATCAGGGTGGTGAGCGAAATTTTCTGCATCCAATTGATAAAGCAATTTGGCAGACCGATTGTTTCAACGTCAGCTAATACGGCAGGTAGTGCAGCCCCAGGCAATTTCGCAGAGGTCCCTGCTTATATAAAAGAAGGGGTCGACTTCGTGGTCAATTATCGGCGTGAAGAAGAAGGCAGGCGCCTGCCTTCGCGCGTGGTAAGGCTCCTAAAGGATGGAAATCTTGAAGTCTTACGTCCTTGACGATCGTTTTTTTACTGCATATTTGCATCGTGCAAAAATTCCTCATTATCCAGACAGCTTTCATAGGAGATGTTGTATTGGCAACCAGCCTGATTGAAAAATTGCATGACTATTTCCCTGATTCACAAATTGATTTCCTCGTTCGGGAGGGAAATCAGACTCTACTTACTGGGCATCCGATCATTAGAAACGTGCTAATCTGGAATAAACGGAATAGAAAGTTGGTCAATCTTATAAAGCTACTTTCAAAGATAAGGTTCCAAAAATATGACATGGTTATTAATATCCAACGTTACCTTTCAACCGGTCTGCTTACCGCATTTTCAGGGGCCGCCAGGACAGTGGGATTTGACAAAAACCCGCTAAGCATTATGTTCACAAAAGCAGTCAGGCATGCTTTGCCGGGCGCAATACCGCAGGAACATGAAATCATGAGAAATCAAAAGCTAATCGCCGATATTACCGATGACAAGCCTGCCCTGCCCAAATTATACCCGTTACCCGCAGATCAGGAGAAAGTCGGCATCTTCATCAAGAAACCATTTATATCAATTGCGCCAGCGTCCGTATGGTTTACAAAACAATATCCGGCTGAAAAGTGGGCCAGCTTCATAAACAACACTCCCCACGATCTAGAAGTACTGCTCTTAGGATCTGCCAGTGATTACGATTTGGGTGAAACTATTCGTAAGACATCAAGAAATCCGAACATTAAGAACCTGTGCGGAAAGCTGTCTTACCTGGAATCCTGCGCTCTGATGAAAAAAGCGCTAATGAATTATGTGAACGATTCCGCGCCTCTTCATTTTGCCTCAGCAATGAATGCTCCTGTAGCGGCTGTTTTTTGCTCCACAATTCCGTCATTTGGTTATGGACCGCTGTCTGAATTCAAATCGATAATAGAAATCCGCGAACCGCTCTATTGCAGACCTTGTGGTATACATGGACTTTCAACTTGCCCCGAGAAGCATTTTCGATGCGCGTGGGATATCACTGATGATCAATTACTAACAGCCCTGCCATAGCAGCTGGATAAATTTTCCGCATGGCCATATACGTTACGAGCTCATCCTAATTTCTTGCTTATTTTTGTGCAATGGATATCCAATGCACGGAAAAAGAGCTGTTTATTTTTAAAAGAATATCGGAATCGAGCGAAAAACTTGGAATTCCATGTTTTATAATCGGGGGATTTGTCCGGGATAAGCTTCTCGGTCGCGAAACAAAAGACGCAGACATAGCCTGTGTTGGCGATGGGATTGAACTTGCGAACGCTTTCGCGGACACATTTAATCCCAGACCGGTCGTGAGCTTTTTCAAAAATTTTGGAACGGCGCAACTTAAGGTTGAGGACCTGACGATAGAATTTGTTGGAGCTAGACGAGAAAGTTACCGGCCCGATTCGCGAAAACCTACAGTCGAACGTGGCACTATCGAAGACGACCAAGTCAGGAGGGACTTTACAATTAATGCGATTGGTATTAGCCTGAACAACAGAGATTTTGGTGATCTGATTGACCCTTTCGAAGGCATAAAGGACCTTAAGAATAAAATCATCCGGACTCCGCTCGACCCGGCCCAGACTTTCAGCGACGATCCGCTCAGGATGATGCGTGCCATAAGGTTTTCTGCACAACTTGCGTTTGTCATCGAGCCACCGGTATTTGAGGCAATCTCCCAAAATGCTGAACGGATTGCAATCGTGTCGCAGGAAAGAATCACTGAAGAACTAAACAAGATAATTGGCACTAAGAAACCGTCAATAGGATTTGATTTACTATATCAAAGCGGGTTGCTCCAGATCATTTTTCCGCAAATGGTTGCGTTGGGAGGTGCCGAATATATAGATGGAAAGGGGCATAAAGACAATTTCTATCACACTCTCCAGGTATTGGACAACATAAGCGAAAATACATCTGACCTGTGGTTGCGTTGGGCAGCAATTCTGCATGACATTGGCAAACCGACGACCAAGAGATTTGAACAAGAGCATGGATGGACATTTCATGGACATGAAATAGTTGGTGGCAAAATGGTACCCAGAATTTTTTCGAGACTTAAGCTCCCCCAAAATGAAAAAATGCGATTTGTACGCAAACTGGTAGAATTGCACCTGCGACCAATCAGCCTGACGAAAGAAAATATTACCGACTCGGCGATTAGGCGGCTATTGTTTGATGCCGGAGAAGACATAGATTCCCTGATGTTGCTTTGTGAAGCAGACATCACGTCTAAAAATAAAAAGAAGGTTATTCGTTACCTCGAGAATTTTGAACTCGTGCGAACCAGACTTAAAGATGTAGAAGAAAAAGATCGCATGCGGAATTGGCAGCCGCCTATTACCGGAGAAATGATTATGGAAATATTTGGATTGGAGCCGTCAAAAACCGTGGGAGATTTGAAAAATGCGATTCGAGAGGCCATTCTAGACGGAATCATCGATAATAATTACGAAGCGGCTTATGAATTCATGATGGAAAAAGCCAAAGCTCTTCACTTACGTGCCGTAAATAACCGAACCTAACTTTCTTGCGAATTCCCAAAGTGGTTTCAAAAATTGACGCTTTTATTTTTTGGTGAAAGTAAGTGCATGATTATCCAGGCGACAATATATGCAAATGCGCAAATTATAAAGATTACGTTGTAACCTCCCGCCTTGTTACCCGCGTCTTTAAAACATTGCAGAATGGTGCTTACGACGTAAGGGAACAATATGCCTCCGGCGGCGCCAGCCATCCCACCTATTCCAACAACCGAGCTAATGGCTTTTTTTGGAAAAATGTCTGACACAGTCGTAAAAATATTGGCACTCCAGGCTTGGTGAGACGCGGCTGCCAGGCTAATAAGCCCTACAATTACCCACATGTTGCTTATATACCGGGCCGCGAAAACCGGTACTACGCATATAGCAAAGATCAGCATGGAAGTCTTTCTCGCTTTAAGAGCATCCCAACCGCGCCCAATCAGATAGGAAGACAGGTAGCCTCCCCCAACGCTGCCGATTGAAGTGGCTGTATATACAATTACGAGCGGCCAGCCTGGTTTTTTGAGGTCCAAATGAAACGTTCCCGTAAAATAATCGGGGAGCCAGAATAAAAAAAACCACCAGATTGGGTCAGTCAGGAACTTGCCGACAAAGAAAACCCAAGTCTGACGATACCCGAAAAGCTTTACCCATGAAAAATCTCGCTGCTTTGAATTTTCATGCTCCTCCCCTTTATCGCCCTGCTGAATAAACTTGAGCTCATCCGCCATCAACCCTTTTTTCCTGCTTGGAATTTCAAACAGAAACCACCAGAAGAAGAACCATATCAATCCCATTGCGCCCGTTGCAAAAAAGGCTGCTCTCCACCCATATTCTGCCAGTATTAGTGGAACCAGCAAAGGTGCCGCAACGGCTCCAATGTTCGTACCCGAGTTGAACAGACCGGTAGCGAGCGCCCTTTCTTGCTTGGGAAACCATTCTGTAACCGCCTTGATGGCGGCAGGAAAGTTGCCGGATTCTCCCAGCCCGAGGGCAGCCCTTGCTAATCCGAAGCCGAACGTCGATTTAACCAAAGCGTGCAACATGGCAGCCAGGCTCCAAAAAATGATGGAAATTGAGTACCCCAGTTTGGTACCGATTGAATCGATAAATCTCCCAAATACCAGTAATCCTACGGCGTAGGAAGCCTGGAATCCCATGACGATATAACCATAATCTTTTTCATTCCAGTGAAAATCTACTTCAAGAATTGGTTTTAGCAATCCGATCACCTGCCGGTCAATATAATTAATTGAAGTTGCAAAAAACAATAGTGTCACGATAACCCATCGGTAGTTCCCACGAAATAATTGTGGCATTTGCTTCTGATATTTTGCGTGGCTTCAGGCTAAACATCCTCTTCATCCTCCCGCCTGGGTCGGATAATTAGTCTTAGGGTCGGGTCGTTGGTTATAAAACTCCAAAACCAGTTGAAAGCCAATTTTATTTTATTCCTGAATCCCGCTATTGGGATAATATGTATAAACAGCCAGACAAACCATGCGACAAAACCCTTAAAAAAACCACGAGGAAGGTCGACTACCGCTTTATATTTTGCAATGATTGCCATGGTGCCCTTGTTATGGTATTTAAAAGCATCAAGCGGCTTGCCATCTTTCAAATTTAGGAGGTTTTTGGCAAGGAGCTTTCCTTGCTGGATAGCCACCTGCGCGAGCTGCGGGTGGCCATTTGGGTACTTTGGATCACTCGTCTCCATGCATTGGTCCCCTATGGAAAAAATATTGGTGGTGCCTGACACGCGGTTGAATTGATCCACGATGATCCGTCTCCCTTTCGAGGTTATCGAGGAAGCAGGCAGCCCCGGCGCTTCGCGGGCGATAACTCCGGAAGCCCAAATAAGAGTGGCTGAAGATATTACGTCGCCATTGGACAAAATGACTTTTCCATCCACATAATCTTTGACAGCGCAATGTAATTTTATCTTAACTCCAAGACCTGCAAGTACCTTCATCGCCTCATTTTGAGATTTTTTGCTCATCGGTCCAAGGAGCGCCTGGCCGGCATCCACGAGATAAATATTGCCCGTGACGTTACCAATTTCGGGGTAATCTTTTGCGATTATATGGATGCCCATTTCGGCGATCATCCCCGATATTTCCACGCCTGTGGGTCCCCCGCCAGCGACAACGATCGTGAGCAATTTTTTCCTCTCATCAGGATCCTTTGCGCGCGTGACTTTTTCCATATTTATCAAAATATGATTTCGGAGATTTAACGCATTGTCAATCGATTTCATTGGCAGGGCATTCTCCCGGATATTTTCCAGGCCGAAATAATTGGTCTCTGTGCCCATCGCAAGGACCAGGCAGTCATATTCCAGTCTGCCATTTGAAGTTTCAATGGCACTGGAGTCAGTCAGGACGCGCTCCAGCGATCCGAGATAAAACCGAAGGTTTCGCTGCATTTGAAAGAGTCTTCTGAAAGGATAGCTGATATTTGAGGGTTCGATAAATGCGGTTGAAACCTGGTATAAGAGAGGCGGAAAAAAATTGTAGTTATTCTTGTCCACAATCGTTATTTCAATGTCATCGATGCCGGCTAATTTCTTGGCTAAATTAATTCCGGCAAAGCCTCCGCCAACTACAACGACTTTCATATTCTTTTGTTTAGAGATAGCTTTCGCAAATCTTGTGCAAATGTAATTCTCAAAAACGCAATGAATTTCGAAATTTCGGCGACTTGGATTTAATGCAAAAGAGACGAATGGTTGCGAGGACAAAATAATTCACGCTGAATTCCTGGCAGCATTAATGATGCCGAAGGAACTCCTCATAATTAGCTTCTCGTAAACCTCTTTAAGGGGAGTATTAATGAGTGAGCTTTCCAATTCGATGTGTTTGGTAATTGCATATTGCTGAATCGTGCTCAAAGGGAGAACAATTCGTTCCCTCATTTGAATCGAAAGCTGCTCGACGGGGTAATCAGCCATCAGTTCATTCTTGCCGGACAGCTTGAACATGTATTTCTGCGTAAGTAGAAATTCGTCATAAATCATTTTCCAGATCTCCCCATAAACAGGATGAGAAGAAAAATGCTCAGTAAGAGGGAAAAAGCACTTTTTCATTGCCATCTCACAATTGTCGATCAGTGTTTTGAAGAATAATGAATTGTTATATAGTTGCTTAATGGAAGGCCATTTACCGAGTTTGTCCAAAACTTGAAGAGCTGTTCCAAGTCCATAATAGCCTGTGACATTCTGTTTAAGTTGGCTCCACGAGCCAACGTACGGAATAGCCCTGAGATCTTTGAATTCGAATTTTCCACCACTATTTCTCTTGGACGGCCGACTCGCGATATTTGTTTCGCTGTAAAACCTCAAGGGACTGACATCGTTCAGATATTTGATAAAATAGGGGTGATTCTTTAATTCTGTGTACGAATCATAGCTGGCGCTGGCCATAGCAGCGAGTAATTCTTCTTCATCCGGTTGCAGGGTGTCTTTTTTTGGCGCAAACAAATCATTAAATATACCAGCATGGACAAGTTGCTCAATATTAAACTGGGCCGAATCAACAGTGCCGAAATTCGAACTCACAGTTTGCCCCTGGATTGTCAACTGGATTTCCTGGTTGGCAATGTTTTTTCCCATCGAGGCATAAAATTTATGCGTCTTTCCACCACCTCGTGCAGGAGGGCCGCCGCGGCCGTCAAAAAAAACAACATCAATATCATGTTCCGACGAAATTTTCGTGAGCGCTTCTTTGGCCTTGTAAATGCCCCAATTAGCCATCAAATATCCGCCGTCTTTCGTTCCGTCGGAAAATCCCACCATGATTGTCTGTTTGCGTCCGCGGAACTCTAAATGCTCACGGTAAAATTTATTCCCGTAAAGCACTTCCATTGTTTCCGCCGCATTTTTCAGGTCTTCTACGGTTTCAAACAGCGGAATAATGTCGACGGTCAATTCAGTCGGCTTCCACCCTCCCAGCATAAACAATGCATATACTTCCAGGACACTCACAGCGGAATTGCATTGGCTAATAATATACCTGTCACAGCCTTCTTCCCCGTTAAACTGCTGGATGGTTTTCACAGCCGCAATGCATTCGAGCGTATCCCTGGTGAGATCATTATCATACATTTCAGGAGTTGCGGCCCGATCGACCCGCGTAAGGACTTCCATCTTCTCGGGATCCGTCATCTCGAAATAATTTTTTGGTAACAGTCCCTCTGTCTGGGCTATTTCTCCCAGGACCTTCGTGTGGACACTGCTATCCTGCCGGATGTCGAGCGTCGCAAAATGTAGTCCAAAGATTTCAACCTTACTGATAAGATTATTCACCAACGGAAGGAACAAGCTATTATGCTGGTAGATGATCGTCTCCCTAATTTGCCTTAATGAACCCAGGATCTCGTCCCTGGTTAAGTCAGTCTTCTGGCCAGGTATGAAAATATTGTTGTATAATTTTACTTCCAATTCGGCTAGTATCGAATCGACTCCTTTGAATGTCAATCTTCTTTTTAACCTTCGAACATCGAGATAATAGCTTTTTATTATTCCACCTCGCAACGCTTCTGCCACTTTCAATGTTGTTTGCACATTCACAAAAGGATTTCCATCGCGGTCGCCTCCAGGCCAAAATCCCATCTTGATGACAGGGTTTTTTTCATGGACAGAGGTGGGGAACTGGTCCTTTAATGCAGTAAATATTCTTCCGGCAGCCTGGTAAAAGACATTTTCGAGATACCAAATTAAGCTGACAGCTTCATCATAAGGCGTCGGCTTCTGCTTTTTCAGAAATGGAGTCTTACCCAGCTGCTGCAAATACATGTTAATCTGGCTGGCATTGTTGTCCACGACAGCCCGCGAAAGATCATTGATAATCCCTAGGACGGAACCGGGATAGAATTGGGTGGGGTGAGCCGTTAGCACTAATCGAACTGCATAATCCTCTAACTTTTGAGACAGCTTCTTTTCCTTGCCGGTTTGAATTACTTCTGACGCCAAATGCTTTAAGCTGCCGGGACCGGACATGTCGTTTACGTCTTTAAATGCCGCATCCTCAAGCGCATCAAATAGTACGATCTGTCTTTCCACATATTGGACAAATCGAAAAAGCAAATCGGCTTTATCTCGATCGGAGGTGTAGGTAGTATGTTTGTCGAAGAATTCCTCAATAATTTGTTCTGGGCTACGCTTTCTTTTATAGCCTTCTTCGCAAATCGTCAAAAGGAGCGATAATAATATTCCAGTTTTTTCAATTCGATGGAAAGGAAGTGATGTAAATAGACTATTGTATAATTGAAATTTTATTCCGACCTGGTTTCTGAATTGCTGCAGACCATGCGTCAATTGGTATGGCATACAATGGAATTAAAATATTTTCAACAATATTCGCTGCAAGCAATATGTTTTTGAAACAGAACACGAACTTAATGCATTTTGCCTAAAATATGGGCCAGAAATCTTTATATCTCTCATTTCTTTAATTATCTTCGCCCCGGTCTTATTCAAAGTGATTAAAAAACAACATAGAAGCTCGATCGACGTTATTGCGATAGCTAATTCTGCTATGTCGACAGCCATTAGAACCGTTTCAACCCTGTGAAGGGTTGCGTCTATTCATATCATCCACTGAGTTTCCAAACTTTATCTATTAATAAATCAATCTTTTAAAAATTCATTCATTCAAAATGGCGGAAATATGCAGGTCTTAAAATTTGGGGGGACATCAGTTGCAAACGCCGATAATATCCGAAAAGTGGCAGCGATAGTCAGGGAAAAGGTCAAGGAGGACCGAATCATTGTTATCGTTTCTGCGTTCGGTGGCATCACAGATGCGCTCCTTCAATGTGGTGTGTTAGCTGAGGCTTCCAACGAACTTTATAAAGAAAAATTACGCCAGGCAGAATTGCGGCATATCGAGGCTGTCAGGTCGCTGATTCCCATGACGCATCAAAGCAGCATACTCAGCCGTGTTAAAAAAAGCTGCAATGAGATTGAAGACATTTGTAAGGGGGTTTTCATGTTGGGCGAACTGTCTGAAAGAACCAAGGATAAGATCATGAGTTTTGGGGAACTTTTGTCATCACAAATCATCAGTGCACACTTTGCATCAGTAGAAATGAATTGTACCTGGAAGGACACGAGGGCGCTAATACGGACTGATTCTCGTTTTGGGTCTGCAGGCGTCGATTTCAAAGTTACAAACGGGCAAATCGCACAGTATTTCGCCCAGGATCCCGGCAGCTTATATATTCTACCAGGGTTTGTCGCGTCGGACAATCGAGGCTCAACGACGACATTGGGACGTGGTGGTTCTGATTATACCGCGGCTATTATTTCCGCAGGAGTAGATGCCACTCGGGCCGAAATCTGGACTGATGTTTCAGGAATGATGACGGCCGATCCTCGGTTAGTCGAAACTGCTAAAGTAATACCCCAGATTTCCTATCAAGAGGCAATGGAGCTGTCCCATTTTGGTGCCAAGGTGATCTACCCTCCCACAATACAGCCGATGATGAGAAAAAGCATCCCCGTTTGGATCAAAAACACATTTGCACCAGACGATCGAGGCACCGTTATTGAGAGCATAGTCCAATACAATGGGAGCAGCATTCGCGGCATATCGAGCATGAGCAGTATTGCCCTCCTCAGCCTTGAGGGAAGTGGTATGGTGGGCATTCCTGGCTTTTCAAAGAGATTATTTGAGTCACTTGCCAACCAGAAAATAAACGTTATACTGATAACTCAGAGTTCGTCCGAGCATTCAATCTGCGTAGCCATTGACGAAAAAAACCTTGTTCAGGCTAAAACGGCAGTTGATTTCGCTTTTGAACATGAAATCTCCTCTGGTAAAGTCGACCCGTTAAGTGTGGAAAGGGGATTGGCGATTGTTGCATTGGTAGGCGACAACATGAAAAATCATACCGGCATCAGCGGAAAAATGTTCGGCTCCTTAGGCAGAAACGGCGTCAATATCCGGGCCATCGCCCAAGGATCGTCGGAGCGAAATATTTCAGCGGTTATGTCGGCAGTGGATGTAAAAAAGGCGATCACTGTACTGCATGAAGAATTCTTTGAAACCAGTTTCAAACAGATTAATCTATTTATCACAGGAGTTGGGAATGTCGGTAGCCGGTTTCTTAGCCAGCTTCAGCAGCAAAAAAAGCATTTACTGGAGCATTTACGATTAGAGGTGAATGTGATCGGCCTTGCTAACAGCAAAAAGATGATATTCGACGATGAAGGACTGGACCTTGAAAAATGGAAAGAGCAGCTGGAATCAGGGGAATCGATGAAACTAGACAAGTTTATTGAAATAATTCGTTCGAAGAATCTAGGCAACGCTGTTTTTGCAGATATCACTGCTAACGATGAGGTGGCAATGTCTTATGAAAGGCTCCTACAAAAAAGCATTTCCGTCATCGCTTGCAACAAGGTAGCCTGCTCTTCAAGTTACAATTACTACAAAAAACTCAAAAATCTCTCCCGCGAGTATAATGCCTTATTTCTTTTTGAAACCAATGTCGGCGCAGGCCTCCCTGTTATCGGTACGCTAAACGATTTGATTCATAGCGGAGACAAAATCAATAAAATTGAAGCTGTGCTTAGTGGAACTCTAAACTTCGTCTTTAACAATTATAACTCTGAGGAACCCTTTGCAGAGGTTGTTCGCCGTGCGCAAAAAGAAGGCTATACGGAGCCCGACCCACGCCTGGATCTTAGTGGTACTGACGTCATGCGAAAAATCATGATCCTGGCACGAGAATCCGGCGAAAAAATTGAAATGGAAGATATTGCTAACCATTCGTTCATGCCAGCATCCTGTATGAAGGGGAGCATAATCGACTTTTACCAGACAATGGCAGATGAGGAGCCGCATTTCAAAAGAATTTATGACGAAGCGGCCTCGAAAGGAATGAAACTTAAATTTGTCGCCAGTTTCAAAAATGGTAAAGCGTCTGTCGGCCTGCGACACATCGATCCGGCACACAACCTATACCATTTATACGGAAAGGATAATGTGGTGTTATTTTATACAGAAAGATACCCGGAGCAGCCACTGGTGGTGAAAGGGGCTGGAGCGGGAGCCGAAGTCACGGCCTCCGGTGTTTTTGCGGATGTCATTAGAGCTGCCAGAATTTGAATTATACCAATCGTACTGATGAGCGAAATTACAGTTCACGCACCAGCCACCGTCGCCAACCTGGTTTGTGGTTTTGACGTCCTCGGTCTATGCCTAAGTGAACCTTTTGATACGATGCGCGTCCGCCTCATTAACGAAAAAAAAGTCGTTATCGCGCCTGGCGGCAGTTTCGGATTGCCGGTCGATCCTGCACTTAATACGGCGGGAGCTCCCCTGATAGCCATGTTGGAAGAGATTGACGATGAAATTGGATTTGAAGTTAATATCGTCAAAAACATAAAGCCGGGAAGCGGAATAGGTTCGAGCGCCGCCAGCGCTGCAGGTGCAGTAGTGGCTGCCAATAAGCTGCTTAATAACAAATTTGACCGGCAAGACCTGGTAAGGTTCGGAATGTTTGGAGAGAAGGTGGCGTCGGGCGTCAAACATGCCGACAATATAGCACCTTGCATATATGGCGGGGTAACTTTGATCCGTTCAATTTTTCCCCTGGATATTGTGTCGATTCCTTCTCCAGACCTGCACGTCGCATTGGTCCATCCACAAATAGAGGTGCGTACCTCTGACGCGCGGGAAATATTACGTAAGGAGGTGTTACTGAAAGATGCCATCCGCCAATGGGGCAATATTGCCGGGCTCGTTGCGGGTTTTATGAAAAATGATTATGCCTTGATTGGACGATCGTTAGAGGATTTTATTATTGAACCTGTTCGCAGCATGCTGATCCCAGGGTTCGATGAAGTAAAAAGACGCTGCAAGGAAGCCGGTGCACTGGGAGGGGGCATATCAGGGTCTGGACCTTCTATTTTCATGCTCTGCTCGGAACGGAAAACGGCGAATGCCGTAGAAACGGAAATGCGATCGATATATGACAGGATGG
Organism: Chitinophagia bacterium; assembly: GCA_021324175.1. Taxonomy (GTDB): domain Bacteria; phylum Bacteroidota; class Bacteroidia; order Chitinophagales; family Chitinophagaceae; genus Puia. Next base: position 2,110 of record JAJPJP010000310.1, on the reverse strand, counting down.
GTCTGCCCTACCATACTTACGTGACTGCTGTCAACGCTGATGGGGTAAGAGTGCTTGGCAGCTAAAGAAAACAGGTCAGATTCTGCCACGGATTTAAAAATTATTGCGAACAGATGTACTATTATAGCTTAAATGGTAATGCTGGCAAAGTGGATTTCAGACAAGCGGCTATTTCTGGGCAAGCGCCCGATAAAGGGCTTTATTTTCCTGAGCAGATTCCCAAACTTCCTGCAGGATTCATTTCGAGTTTGCGGCAAATTTCTCCCGATGAAATCGCTTTGACGGTTATAAGTCCCTATGTAGGCGATACGATTTCAAAACATGAATTAGCGGATATCGTTCATGAAACCATCGACTTCGATTTTCCACTGGTTCAAATAAGTGATTCAGTTTTTGCGCTTGAGTTATTTCACGGGCCAACACTGGCGTTTAAAGATGTGGGCGCCCGCTTCATGAGCCGCTGCATCAGCCATTTTGTAAATGATTTTAGTTCACCGATTACAGTATTGGTAGCGACTTCTGGTGACACGGGAGGCGCCGTTGCAAGCGGGTTTTATGGCGTTGAAGGAGTCAATGTAGTCATTCTTTATCCTTCCGGCAAAGTGAGCGACGTGCAGGAGCGCCAACTAACTGGTTTGGGCAAAAATATCACCGCGCTGGAAATACTAGGCACTTTTGATGACTGTCAAAGGATGGTAAAAACAGCTTTTGCCGACGAAGACATCGCTAAAAAGCGTTTTCTCACCTCCGCGAATTCAATCAACGTGGCGCGCTGGCTTCCGCAGCAGTTTTACTATTTTTTTGCTGCCCGCGTATGGACCCTCTCGCGCTTCTTTCCAGTCTTCTGTGTGCCAAGTGGAAATTTCGGCAACATTTGTGCTGGTATACTGGCTCATAAGTCTGGCCTGCCTGCCGCACATTTTATTGCAGCCTGCAATGCCAATAGTGTAGTTCCTGATTTTCTGAGAACTGGAATTTATAGTCCAAGAAAAGCGCTCACTACCGTTTCAAATGCTATGGATGTAGGGGATCCGAGCAACTTTATCCGTGTGCTGGAATTGTTTCATCGGAATTTTAATTCTCTAAAGGAAATTCTTTCCAGCGAAAGTATTTCCGAAGCCGACACTCTGTCAACGATAAAGACCGTATTTGAAACAACAGGGTACGTCCTGGATCCGCACGGAGCAGTCGGATACCGGGCACTCGGTAATTGGCTCCGAAAGAATCCTGGCCATGCTGGCATTTTTCTGGAAACAGCCCATCCCGTAAAATTTTTTGATGTCGTTGAGCCGTTAATAGGCAAGAAAATTTCTCGGCCTCCTTCAATAGAAGAGCTGATGCTCTCAAAAAAACAAGGATTGGTTATTAACCCTGATTTTGGACAATTGAAAGATTTCCTCCTTTCTTAGGACTTGGGCTGGAAAAAACATCGCTATTATCGTCGATTTTTCCGATGAGTTCTTCATTTCAAACGACGAAAAAATATCCCGCGCGAACATCCGAATGGACGTGAAAGATGCAATAACTTTATCCTTTAAACCTACTGGTATGGAATTCGATAACGATCGTAAAATACACCCCGCTTACAAGTCTGAAATTGTCTTTTGGATCTTTTTTCTACTGTTGAACCCCATCGTTAATACAGTCACTTATTTCTGGTTTGATGGCGTTTTCGTATTCGGCTTGTTATTCATCCATGCGATCGCATTTCCATTATACATATTATTTGCCCGATTAATTATTCCAAAGTTGCTATTTGAGCAGAAATATGTGTACTTCTCAATTGCGGCAGCCGCATTCGCAATTTTCACTGCGATAATCGTGACCGGAATGAACGCTTTTCTGTCGGGATTCCAACTGAAATCGTCTGAACAGTTTTATCTGGCTTATTCTTCGCGTTCGGTGTTCCGGGACTTCATTTGGATCATCATCAATATGGTTTTATGCCTGATGATGGCCGCACTAAAAAAATCATTCGATGAAGGTGAAAAGGTAATTGATCTGCAGAAGGACAATAACCTGATCAGGTTAAAATACCTTCAATCTCAGTTAAACCCTCATTTCCTATTTAACACATTGAATAGTATATACTCACTTTGCCTGCAAAAAT
>JAJPJP010000115.1 GCA_021324175.1 Chitinophagia bacterium | reverse complement strand
GAATTTTTATGGCAGGAAGGTCATACAGCCCACGCAACTGCCGAAGAAGCTATTACGGAAGCCACCAAGATGCTCGATGTCTATGCTGATTTTGTCGAAGATTATATGGCCCTTCCGGTCATCAAAGGAGTAAAATCTGAAAGCGAACGGTTCGCAGGGGCACTTGAGACATACTGTATTGAGGCCCTCATGCAGGACGGGCGGGCACTCCAAGCGGGTACTTCTCATTTCCTGGGCCAGAATTTTGCCAAAGCATTTGATGTCAAATTCTCCGACAGGCAGAATAAGCTTGAGTATGTTTGGGCCACTAGCTGGGGCGTCAGCACCAGGCTGATTGGCGCTCTCGTGATGGCTCACAGTGATGATGATGGTCTCATACTTCCCCCTAAGATCGCGCCGGTGCAGGTCGTGATTATTCCAATCGCCAAAGGCAATGACACATCAGATGAACTCGGTTCCCAATGCCGGTCTTTGTTTAAGGTCCTAAAAGCCGCAGGAATTAGGGTCAAACTCGATGACAGTGATCACTCCAGGCCAGGCTGGAAGTTTGCCGAATATGAAAAGAAAGGCGTACCGCTACGAATTGCCGTTGGGCTTCGCGACCTGCAAAGCAAATCAGTTGAAATTGTTAGGCGCGACACTCGGGAAAAACAGCACGTGAGCCTCGAAAATCTGGTGAATCGCGTTGAAGAGTTGCTTCAGGAAATTCAGAATTCCATTTATGATAAGGCCCTGGCTTTCCGTCGGGCACATATTTCATTGGCGGATACCTGGTCCGAATTTGAAAATCTCTTGGATAAAAAAGGGGGCTTTGTTTCTGCCCATTGGGATGGGACTACTGAAACCGAGGAATTGATCAAAGAAAAATCAAAGGCAACCATTCGCTGCATTCCACTAAATAACCCTCTCGAAGAAGGTATTTGCGTTTACAGTGGCAAGCCAAGTAAACAGCGGGTATTATTCGCCCTTGCATATTAACCGAGAGCATAGAATCCAAAAATTCTTCGGTTTTTCACTTTTTATTACTTACTTGTGGTACCTAAAGCTACCACTATGGATGAAGCGTCCAATGAACCTCTGATTGACATCCATGTCGACGACCAAACGACAAGCCTGTTGAAGGAAACTACCAAGTGGACAAGATTTATTTCTATCGCGGGTATTGTAGGCGTTGCACTACTTTTGCTTGTGATCCTGTTGGCAGGGAGCATAATTGCGAACCTGTGGTCCCGACTCATTCCCGCAGTTGAAGGCTTCGGAAATATCCTTGTGGTAATTTGCATTCTCATCGCTGCCGTTTTGGGTCTCATGGTCACTTTACTCTACCGATTTTCCACCTTTACAAAAAGGGCGCTTGATTTACAGGACCAGCAGCTCTTCAATCGCGGACTCAGTTCACTGAAAATCTATTTTGTCATAAACGGCCTTATTGCGATTCTCACCTTATTAGCAAGCATTACAAACCTTTTTAAAATCTGAATAAAATGGAAGTTCAACAGGATTCGATTTTTAAGTTAGGTTTTGATGAAAATGCAAAGGAACTGCTCAAGTCCCTAGCTTTGTGGGCAAAAATCTGTTCGGTGTGCGCATTTATCGGGTACGGGATCAATTTGATCGTTGCATTCTTAGGCAGGGGCAACAGCCGTCTTAGTGAAGAATCCTTTAATGCGGTCAGTACGGCAAATTATTCCAGGGCGGGGGCAATCGCAAGCGCATTAATCTCCGCCGCCATTGGGTGCGCCATTAACTATTTTCTGTATCGGTTTTCAATTGAGACAAATCGAGGCGTCAATAATCTTGACCAGTTTCAATTAAACGAGGGTTTTGCAAACCTCAAAACATATTTTAAAATTCTCGGAATAATACTAGTAATTGCCCTCATCCTTTTTGGACTGGTTTTTCTTGGCGTCCTTGCTTCAGGAGGTGTCAAAGAATATTAAATTTCTACGGTTAACGCAGGCAAGCAGCATAAGTTTCGGAACTCTGCGGGAGTTTACAGATTAAGGATGGAACTTCAGGAGGCAGTAAAATAATTGTAGTCTTTCAGCAGCGTCTCCAGAAAATCAATAGAATCCTGATGCGACGTGATATTAAGCTTTGTCTTGATTCTTTGGGCAATTCTCATTGACAGATCGAAGTTGTTATTTTTTTTAACTGATTCAATAATGCTTTTTAGCGTATTAATATCCTTGTCACTTAATTGCATCACCTGCGAAAAACTGGGTTGGTAGGAATTGTCTAATTCGGTGAAGACTGTATCCTGCCAGGATAGCCGGTTCTTTCTATCGATAATGATGGTGCCCGCAACCAAGTCGCCGACTCGCTGAGAATGTCGCGTTACCAGGATACTTCCAATTCCTGTAAAAAGTAAGACCATGCACCACCATGGCAGCTCGCCCAATGCGATGGAAGGAATAACAAAAAGAGCTGGCAAATCAATGAGTCTGAAAACAGATCGGATCAGAAATTGACTAATTGTAGGCTGGCCGCCGTCTTGTGCTATTACCTGGATATTTACTGCTTTTTTCCCAAGACTTTGACCATTCATAAAGATCTCACAAAATGGGAAGTAGGCGACGATAGGAAGCCTTGTTATGATTTCGAGCCAGTTCGGGTAGGTCCCGGAAAGGATCTTTGCTACTAGCCACAAGTAGGCCGCAATAACAGCCATATCGATGAGCCATGCGAACAATCTTTTATGAAATGGCGCAACTATAAAATCGATTTCAATATTAAAACCGGTATCAAGTTTTACCGTTTGCATGACTCGAGATTTCTTTTAAATTCGTTTGGGGCCATTCCAAGGCGCCAGTGTGAAATTAATAAAAGAATTTCCGGGGTCAAACTGCATAATGGTCAGTTCGGTACCTTATTTAAGTATATTTATAGTATAAGTTTGTCGAGTATTGCCATTTGCGGCGCCGGATTTTGCAAGAACGGACCAGGGGAGAAAAATCTATTAATCGAAGACTAAATAGGCCGAATGCGAGAAGGGTTATTTATAAGGCGAAACCTTGAAAAGTGGAAGAAGTACCAATATATGCGGTCAACGGACCCGGATGAAATCGCCAGCGAGTTTACCGAGTTAGTTGATGACCTAGGATATGCAAAATCCTTCTATCCTCAAAGTAAAGTCACTCAGTACTTGAATGGACTGGCGTCAGAGTCGTATCTGGGAATCTTTAGCAACAAGAAAGAGGAAACATCCCGCATATATCGATTTTGGCGAAGTGAACTCCCACTTGTAGTCCGAAGACATCATCGGAAAATCTTGTTTTCATTCTTGATTTTTGTTGGCTTTGCAATTTTTTCTGCATTTTCTGCCGCACATGATGAAAGTTTTATTCGCGGCGTCCTTGGAAACGGATATGTAGAGATGACCGAGGATAATATTGCAAAAGGCGACCCGTTTGGGGTTTACAAAAATGATAACCAGTTACACATGTTCTTGAAGATAGCGCTGCACAACGTAACAATAGCGTTTGTTATTTTCGTCGCTGGCCTGCTTGCTTCGCTGGGAACGGTCTGGTTATTGTTCAGAAACGGCGTAATGCTTGGCGCCTTTCAATATTATTTTTTTACCAAGGGTTTGGGATTAAAATCAATCCTTGTCATCTGGATTCACGGAACCATGGAGATTTCTGCAATAATAATTGCCGGTGCCGCCGGCCTGATATTGGGAAACAGTTTACTGTTTCCTGGAACATACACCAGGCTGACTTCTGTAAAGGCAGGCGCGAAGGACGGTCTAAAGCTAATGATCGGGCTGGTTCCCATTTTTATTGCCGCTGCTTTTTTGGAAGGATTTGTTACGCGGTACGCACAAATGCCGGCGTGGCTGAGTATCATGATCCTCGCTGCTTCGTTGACATTTATAATTTGGTATTTTGTCCTTTACCCAATACGCTTGCAAAATTCTGTAACTAAATCGCCGGGCCAAACTTTCATGCTTGAATCCTATGAAGATTAACACACTGAAAAATTGTAAGAAGCTT
>JAJPJP010000095.1 GCA_021324175.1 Chitinophagia bacterium | reverse complement strand
CTGCGCGCGTATATAACCGGAACACAGTTGTCCCAGGTAAAACTCGACCAGGCCGTAAAAGTTTATGTAGATGACGGAGCGAAAAAATACAAGGAATATGAGGGCCTGATGACATGGATTTCCGATAAGGCGGAGTTTACGCCAAAAACCATTCAGACCAAGGACGAACGCGCAAATCTCGTATACGCGATTAAAATCCACGTCCGGAATGACGGTTACCTCAAAATAGGAATGTATGGCGAAGTAAAATTCAAATAGGAAATGAAGCCGGTCGTCGTTGAAAATATTGTCAAAGTATATAAGCAAAAGAGAAATGTCATCGAAGCTTTAAAAGGCGTTTCGTTTGCCGTCGAAAAGGGAGAGATTTTTGGAATCATCGGGCCGGACGGCGCCGGAAAGACCTCACTATTCAGGATACTGACCACCCTATTGATCGCTGCATCCGGGAAGGCCACGGTGGATGGATTTGACGTCGTCAAAGATTTCAAGCAAATCAGAAATCGCGTAGGGTATATGCCAGGGAGGTTTTCATTATACCAGGATCTCACGGTAGAAGAAAACCTGGAGTTTTTCGCCACAATCTTTGGCACCACGATCCAAAAAAACTATCATCTCATCAAAGACATTTACCAGCAAATCGAGCCTTTCAAGACAAGACGGGCAGGACAACTGTCTGGTGGAATGAAACAAAAGCTCGCACTATGCTGCTCATTGATCCACAAACCATCGGTTTTATTTCTTGATGAGCCCACAACCGGTGTCGACGCTGTTTCAAGAAAGGAGTTTTGGGAAATGCTTCACAGGCTAAAAGAAGATGGAATTACGATCCTGGTTTCGACTCCTTATATGGATGAAGCAGGTCTTTGTGATCGTGTAGCGCTGATTCAGAAGGGTGAGATGCTGTCGATCAACACACCTGCCGGGATCACAAACGAATTTAAAAAGCCGCTATGGGCAGTCAGGGCAAACGAAATGCACCAACTGCTTATGGCATTAAAAGAAGACCCGGGCGTTGAAAGCTGTTTCCCATTTGGCCAGCAGCACCATGTGGTTTTCAAACAGCCCGGCAATGACAGGCAAAGACTCGAAACCGTCATGAATACCGGGCAATACACGAATCCCGAGATCCGGTCGATCCGGCCCAATATCGAAGATTGTTTTATGGCATTGATGAAACAGTAAACCATGATTGGCGAAAAAGTAATTTCTGCAGAAAAGCTGACCAAACGCTTTGGTGACTTCACAGCGGTTGACCATATCACATTTGATGTCGTCAAAGGAGAAATCTTTGGGTTTCTCGGTGCCAATGGGGCGGGAAAAACAACGGCCATGAGAATGCTTTGCGGTCTTTCGCTGCCTACTTTAGGTTCGGCGATGGTTGCGGGTTTCGACGTTTACAGGCAAAATGAACTCATCAAGAAGAATATTGGCTATATGAGCCAGAAATTCTCGTTATATGAAGACCTGACCATTCGGGAGAACATCAGGTTTTATGCGGGCATTTACGGACTGACCGACGACAAAATAAAAGAAAAGTCCAACCTGCTGATCAACCGGCTTAATCTGGCGGGCCAGGAAAAATCATTGGTCCGTTCACTGCCATTGGGTTGGAGACAAAAGCTCGCTTTTTTGATCGCCATCGTTCACGATCCTGCCATTGTATTTCTGGATGAACCGACTGGCGGCGTTGACCCGATTACGCGCAGAGAATTTTGGGAGCTGATCTATGATGCATCGTCCAAAGGAATCACAGTTTTTGTGACCACCCACTATATGGATGAAGCTGAATATTGCCATAGGGTTTCCATCATGGTGGATGGCAGAATCGATGCACTCGATTCGCCTGCCAACCTGATGAAAGAATACGCGTCTTCATCCATGGATGGCGTATTCCTCCAGTTGGCGAGGAAGGCTTTAAGAATGTCCGATTGATAACGACCCCTGTTGCCAGGGAGAAAGTTTACACCATGAGCCAGTTCTACATATTCGTCAAAAAAGAATGCCTTCACATTTGGAGAGACAGGCGTACCCTGTTTATCCTTGTCTGGATGCCAATCGTCCAAATCATCCTGTATGGATTTGCTTTAACCAACGAAGTTAAAAACTCGCGGATTGCGATTTTGGATCAGTCAAAGGATGACGCCACAACGGCTATTTCAAATGAGATTGCCGCCAGCAGATATTTCAACCTGGTAAAAAACCTGCATTCCTACCGTGATATCGATGCTACGTTTAAACAGGGTCTGATCCGGATGGCCATCGTCTTTCCCAGGAATTTTCAATACGACCTCCTTCACTCCAACCGTGCGCAGGTCCAAATCATTGCGGATGCCTCCGATCCCAATACAGCGAATACGCTCACGAATTACGCCACTGCCATTATCAACGACTATCAACTTTCCTTAAACAATAACGAGCAACTGCCCTACACCATCAAGACACAACTGCGCATGCTGTACAATCCCGAATTAAAAGGCGCATATAACTTTGTTCCCGGGGTAATGGCGTTAGTACTTATGCTGGTATGTGCCATGATGACCTCCATGGCGATTGTCAAAGAGAAGGAAATGGGAACGATGGAGGTCATCCTGGTTTCACCCCTGAGACCATTTTGGATCATCATTGCAAAAACCATCCCCTACCTCCTGGTTTCTGTACTCAACATTGCGTGCATCCTGCTTCTCAGTGTATTTGTCCTTGGCGTTCCGATCACCGGCAACCTGGGTTTGCTCATTTGGGAAAGCGTTTTGTTTACTGTCACTTCGCTCTCCATCGGGATCCTGATCTCCAATGGAGCTAAAACCCAGCAGGCAGCGATGTTTACCTCGATGATGAGCCTTTTTTTACCTACCCTGCTGTTCAGCGGGTTTTTATTCCCCGTCGAGAACATGCCCGTAGCGCTGCAGGTCATTTCAAATGTCGTTCCTGCCAAATGGTATTATATCATCGTCAAATCAGTCATGATCAAAGGACTTGGCTTTTTTGCAGTCTGGAAGGAGACGCTCATCCTGGTGGGCATGACGCTGATACTCTTATTCATCAGCATTAGCAAATTCAAAATCCGGCTTGCATGAGAGCGTTAAAATTTTTGCTGCAAAAAGAGCTTCGCCAGATCTTCAGGGATCCGTCCATTTTTTTCATTCTCTTTATTATGCCGATGATCCAGCTGATGGTCCTGCCTCTCGCCGCAGACTACGAAATAAAGAACATCAACCTCGGCGTTGTCAACCATGATCACAGTGGATATTCAAGAAAACTGATCAATAAGATCGTATCCTCAGGATATTTTCGTCTTAAAGATTACAGCTCTACGTTCAGCCAGGCACTGCGTGGCATTGAACTGGATAAAACGGATCTTGTACTCGAAATTCCCGCCCAGTTTGAAAGGAAGCTCGTCAAGGAAAATGAATCGACCATCCTCGTCGCTGCCAACGCCATCAATGGAGTGAAAGCAGGGCTGGGAAGTGCCTACATTCAGGGCATCATTGGAGACTTTAACCAGGACGTTCGCATGCAATGGATACAGGCACCCAGGTTTAATCCGCAGCCAACAATTGACGTCGAATACTCGGACTGGTATAATCCTGATATGAACTACAGGGATTTCATGGTTCCCGGTATTCTCGTCATGCTGGTCACCATGATCGGATCATCATTCGCTTCGAATAATATTGTCAGGGAAAAAGAGATGGGCACGATCGAACAAATCAATGTGAGCCCGATAAAAAAGACCCAGTTTATCCTGGGCAAACTGATCCCCTTTTGGATGCTCGCCCTTGCCGTTCTGACTGTAGGGCTTTTCATCGCAAGGATATTCTATGGTATCGTGCCGCTCGGGCACTACCTGACAATTTATGTCTTCGCATCAATTTATCTTCTGGCTATTTTAGGTCTTGGGCTTCTGATGTCGACTTACGCGCAGACGCAACAACAGTCCATGCTCGTTTCATTCTTCGTCACGATGGTCTTTAATCTGCTGAGCGGGTTATACACACCCATCGAGAGCATGCCGCAATGGGCGCAGATCATTACGAGGCTGAATCCTGTCTCCTATTTTATCGAGGTGATGCGCATGGTTGTTCTGAAGGGAAGCGGCCTGGCCGACATCAAATACCAGATCCTGGCTTTGTTGGGATTTGCCGTCTTTTTCAACGGCTGGGCCATAGTCAACTATAAAAAGCGTTCCTGAATTTACGCAGTGCTAGAGTCTTAGGGAAATACCGAGGTCTATTTCCCGGATCAGATTGTTATACTCCGGAACAAGTATAATGGAAAGATCATCCAGAACCGCGTACGCGAACTTCAAATCGACGGCCCGATATTTCCGTCCAACGGACCCTTCGATGTAAACCTGAAAGTTGGAACGGGAAATCACATTGGCATTTGCTTTGAAAAATGGAAAGAGTGGTTCGCCGCTCGCCGTCTTCTTACCCTTCACTTTTTCATATTGGATGCAGGCACGAATGCCGACGAATGCACCGACCTGCTCCCATTGGAGCCCACCATCAAATGTCGTATTAAAAGGAATTCCTGACTTGAAATTCAAGACCCGATCGAAATCTGACCAGGTACCGCAGTTAAATTGTGCCTCAAGACAGCCGGTCAAAAGGAGCAGGGGAATGAGTAAAAAAGTTTTCATGCGTTGGAATTTATTTCGCAGTACAGGCAAATATTACCTCCTACTAAAGTTACCGATATTTAACATTACTGATAGAACGCCTATAATTTAATTCGGAAAAACCCCTAGGG
>JAJPJP010000450.1 GCA_021324175.1 Chitinophagia bacterium | reverse complement strand
ATAAGAGCACATTCAGGGAAAAGGCGAATTTGTTTTTAAAAAATTACGGGGGCGATTCTCTGGCAAGAATCTTCGGCGAAAATTACGGCTACATGCTGAAAAATGCAGAAATAGGGGAAAAAAAGCGACTATCAGTCTGAAAACCTAACTACGCCCGCGGGCTCAACCATAGCGTGGAAGGATATTTTGTCGAGGTACAACGGCAAAATAGTATATGTCGATTTCTGGGCCAGTTGGGGCACACCCTGTATTCACGAGATCCCGTACTCTCATAAACTCTATGACGAGCTGAAAAAAGAAGACATCGCTTTTCTATACATCTCGGAAGATGTTGGTTTCAAAACCTTGCTCGAAGCCATCCCCGCATTTAGAATTCCTGAGAAAGATGCTTATCTTATCCATGCGCCATTAATCTACTCGAGAGTCGTGTCATATTTCAATATAGTAAACATTCCCAGGTACCTGATTTTTGACAAGAAAGGGATGTTAGTCAAAGAAAATGCACCTCATCCCAGCAACCCGGAAGTCCGGCAGCTGCTTACTGAGTTGGCGAAAAAGAATTGACCGGCATTTAATTTCGCAAATGAACAAAGAAGTATACAAGCTGGTCTTCCAACGCCTTCACAGCAAAGGAAACCCTGTCGGAACGAAAATTTATTTTTGATCGCGGAATGACTTTGATACCATAGAGATCAGCCAGCGCGGCCGAAATTTGACTACCGGCTGACAATCGAGCTTTTAGGGCCTGGAAATCTATCTGCGATTTACTGTAAATAACGCACAGGTTCCCTGCAGCCGAACCGGAATCCATCACAAAAAAATTCTGATCGGCAGGCAGATAAATAACGGCGTCACCTGAATTTACCGCCGGGCTGATATTGTCCGCAGAAGGAAAAAGCGGCGTCGCACGCCGATTGCTGTCGATCAAAAGCACGAAGACAAAAGCGGGTGTATTGCTGCTCAATTTGATTTCATATTTCAGGCCCCGATTCTGCTGGGTCGCAAGGTGGTATGCGGCAGCACGCTGGCCTTTAGCCGCACTGTCATCCTGGTTAATTCCATGGGTAGCAAGTGCGAAACGGATTGGGTTCGATTCGTGGCCCGAGTCATCTACCTGCATGAAATCGAGATTCCCCATAAGTCGGGGACCGCCTAACCCCCTGGAAGCCGCACCATCATAAACTTCGCGGTCCATCAATTCCAGCGCATAACTTCCATATTGGGTAGTCTGGTCATAAGTCAACCAGAAAAATCCATGGTTACCCCATTCAGTTCCCCAACTATTCATTACTTCAAACGCTCCTCCCATTTGCTGATCATCGTAACCCACAATACAAACAGCGTGACTGCCTGCATTGGCTTCGTTTGGTTGGCTTTTCCATTCTCCATCTGCGCCTACATTGAACAAACTCGCCAGGCATTTGATTGATATGATGACTGGCTTTTTTTCGGAAATGCATTTTTTGATGGTGGTGACATCCGTGCGGCTAATGCTTCCAAACGCGCTGTTGATGGAGGTGTATGCTTTAATCGAATACTTTTTGGCAGAATCAACCTGTTGCTGGCTTACCGCATTCACACAGTCGGGACTTGCAGCCGTTTGCAAAACATCTCCCGTATCCGTAAGTGCCTTGAGGGCCGCTTCGATTCTCGCACCTGAAAGACATTCCAGGTCACCAGGGGGCCGCACGTAGAAATAGAGGTAGGTTGGTGAAAAGGCCAGCATCTTGATTTTGTCCGGATCCGTGATATTGTGTTGGATGCAATAGCTGATTGTCCGGGCTGCGTATGCGGTGCTCCAGGCCACGCAAGTGCCATGCTTCCCCTGGTCACCCGGAACAGGCGCATAGGATTTAATCGAGGCACTGGAAGGGAGATTTTCTAAACCCCTTGATATGCGGCGGGGTGATTTCAATATTTTGCTAAATGCAGCGGAATCGGTGTTGTCGCCTGTAAAATAACGCCTGTTTTGCGCGGCACCATGCCTCAAAACAAGGACAAGCAAAAGAAAAAAAGTTATCCTGGCTAACGCTTGCATAGGACTTCCATTTGTTTACTCGTCTCAATTTGGATTCGTTTGTTCATGTCATTTTCAATCCGGCTAATTGCTGAGCTTCTGGGAAATTTTTTGGGAAGCCGAATTAATAAAGAGGTTCCCGTTTTCTGTCAACAGGGCGTTTGCAAATCCTGGTCTGGTAGATTCCCTGACCGTCACCATAATCGAATACTGGCCGCGACTATATCCGCTGACAATTCCTTTATCTGTTTTAAAATATCCAAAGGAACGAGGGACAACAAACGATTTACCCTCTGCCAATGGTTCAGGAGAGCCCTTTGGCAAAATTCCGAAATCGTCGCTACCGAGGTCAATTGACAGATCTTTTATTAGCAAATGAAATCTTCCAAGAACAAGGCTGTCGACGATCTCTTCATTCTGCGTCACATAAGAAGTCAGAAAAGTGATATCAAAATCCAGACTCATTTTTTTTTTGCTCGTTATCGAAACTTTTGGCTTGACGTATTTTAATCGGAAGGCGGTTAATTTTAGACGAAAACTGGCATTACTCAATATCTCAGCACTTCTTGTGGTGTCAATCTCGAATCGCGCAAACAAGGCAGTGTCTCCCCTGCTGCCGCCATTATCGATTGTCCTGACAATATCAAAACCTGTAAACTGCATTCCTGCGGGATCAAACGGACCGGCCAGCGAGGGCTGGTCATAAAAATTAATGTCCTCCCTGGCGAAATATGATGTAGTCGTATATTTATTTTGTTCATTGATGATCAGCGTCCTTACCGCAGACGCCGCCTCGCCAACCAGGTTTAATATAACAGGCGCAAAAATTCCCCTTTCGCGAAACCGATCGAGTCTTTGCTGAAGGCTGGGAATCTCAGTAGCCTGCAAGGCCGAGAATTTCTTCATTAATACATCTGCTTTGCCTTCATCAACAACCAGCTTCTGGTTCTCGGTTGATTTTGGATAGCGGTAATGTTTGTCGGCCAGGCAGCTGCTGCACAACCACCCAATGAGCAGGCAAAAAAGCAGGCCGGGGGAACCAAAACTCTTGCGGATCAAATTCTTTATTACTGATATGGCGGGGGTTCGGTGCATCTCGAAGCGTGGGCTATTTTTTTGGTTTCGGTTTAATCAGAAAAACCAGTTCGGACGAAGTAGCATCGGCATTTGCACTACTGCTGGTAGGTGCTCCCCTTGATAAGGCATAAGAATTACTGACCAGTTTTTCCATGACGGTCATCACACCCCTGGATTCGCCAGCCCCTCTTGCCGTAGCTATATTTTCAACATTGATCTGTTTTTCCGAAGCGAAGATTTTGAAAACTTCAGTGCCGTACGGTGGGGATATGGCGATAAAATCGCCTCTCGGCAGGTAATATTCCTCACCAGCCAGTATCTTCAGGTCCTGCGGGTATATCGGAAAAGACATGCGGGTATTGGGAAGCACCGGATTGATAATGCCATCAGGCTGCATATCTAATATATTAACATACGCATCGTGCGAGCCAGTATTTCGAATCCGAAGGGTCAGCGTATCGCCGTCATAAACGACCATTGTATTATTGACTAGCCTTTCTTTTATTTTGGAAGTGTCCGGTTTGCCTGCTACCAGCGGAACCAGTTGAATATCCACCTGAATGCCATCAACGGTGCTTTTCAAGCTTTGTAGAAATTTATAGCGGGCGTAGAATTCCAGTTTTTGCTTGAAATCGGCTGAATCCTGAAGAATGCTATTCACCAGCGCAAACAAATAGCCGTTACCAACGACTTTTAATGAATCTGATTTTTTCCCTTTGATTATTTCGATATCTGCATCATTCCCAAATTGTACAAATGAAAGTGCTGCGATCATGGCTTTTATCCGTTGCTGGCCTGCAACCGAAAAGCTACGCCCGGCGGCGTCATGGCTCGTTCCAGGAGCGAAGCGAACGGTAATTGGCCTGATGGAATAATTATGCTCGCTGATGAAAACCCATGCTTCAGCCGCTGTTTTGATCGGGAGCAGCCGGTCAATTAAGGCGGTGGAGGTGAAGCTCGTCGATTTCGTTATTTTTCCCCGGCCAAGAATAGTTCCTTTTGTAGTATCGGAAGTACCTGCAGGAAAAATGGCTATTGAGGCGCCTGGACTCAGGCCTTCCATCTCTCCCCCTTTAATCTCGACGACGTTTTTGTCCTTGTCATATTGGGCCAGTTCATTGTAAGGCTCCTGATGCTTAAACTGTCCCCCGAAAACTACGCGTTCGTTTTCTGTCCCTTCGAGCAACGGATGCTGATCGGGAACGGCTACATTCATTGTAGTCTGCACTTTGGCGAAAAGCGACCTGTAAGTGGGGTAGGCAGATCCGGTGCGGAGATCCTCGAATGCTTTTGAAAGAGCATACGTAAGGGAACCCACCGGGCTATTATTCGATTCATCAATTGTCTCAAAATCCATTTCATCGGGCATTGTTGCGGAAAAAACTTCATAAGGAGACATCTCTTTTTCCTGTTCCGGCGAAAAAATTTCAACCTTGGAAAGCATCGATGAATCCGATTTGTTATGCCGCTTTGGATCAAATCCGGGCCTAACAAAAGGATACTCACTACCGCGGACTTTGGCAGCTCCCCGGGTTCCACTGCCTGAATAGCAGTTGTCCATGAATATTACCAGGTCGCCGGAACCGCCTATTTTCAGTCTGATTCTTTTCAGATAATCGCCAAGGACATGGCCCCTCAAGTATTGCGCCTGGTCTTTCTGGTAATTGGTGGATTGCAACGGCGAAATGGCATTTATAGTGACAACACACTCATCAAGTCCGTCAATCTTATCGTTGTTGTCGGCCTCCACCCGCTCGCCATGAGACGAAAAGTGAATGACCACAATGTCTCCAGGTCCCGATTGTTGAATCAATTGTTCAAAGGCAGCCCGGATTCCCTCAATCGTTGCAGCCTTGTCGGCTACAACTTTAATGTTATCGGTCGAAAACCCCTGATTTTGTAGAATTTGCTGGATGTACACCGCGTCGTGCAAACTGTTGATCTGCGGCCAGCCACCTGCCTCCGGATAGTCTCCAATGGCAAAAACAAGGGCTCGTTTCGTACCCTGAGCCATCGTCGGCACTTGGGTAATTCCCGCAAGAAAAATCACCAGCCAACAAGAATTGGCGATCAACCGGATTACGCGAAGGTCATTTCTGCGGTCAGTCCACAATCTTCTCATAAGCATGCAGGTTATCAGGTGTGATAATTGCAAATATCCGTTAAGTCCTGAACTACCCCTTAACTATTTCCGCGACGGAACAAAAATCAACAACTAACGATCGAGTCGAAGTTTTATATAGACAAAAAATACTACCTTTTGGGTGCCAAACTCTGAGTAGTTGAACAGTGGTGCTTCCCCTGCTCGCGCAAATCTGTAATCCCGGACTAATGCCTATAGGGCTAACCAAAAGAACCCTAAATTATGGAACTAATTCGTCTCGCAACAGCATCGCTGCTGTTCTCATTACTGCTTGCCAGCGTCTCGCCGCGAGCCCAGAATACGGCAACTACTCGCGGCGCAGGGACCCAGTCGGTTTCAGTACAGGATTCGACCGGTGACATCTACGCGATCATTGTCGGAATTTCAAATTACCCTGGCATTGCTCCATTGCGTTTTGCCGACAAAGACGCCATCCTGTTCCGCGATTTCCTGAAAACTCCTTCAGGGGGAAATACGCGGCCCGATAATATTCTTTCCTTGATCAATGATAGCGCGAAAGCGGCCGACTTCAACGTCGGCGCTTATCGCTGGTTACAGAAAAAAAGCCCCAAAAAAGGCGACAGGCTTTACATCTATTTCAGCGGCCATGGGGACGCCATGAGTGAGGACTTATATTTCCTGCTCCCTTTTGATTGCGCCCCGGACAAAGATGATCACAATTACCTGGGGACCGGTAACATCAACATGCAAATCGTGAAGGAACTCTTTATCAAACCACAGGTACTCAAAGGAGTTAATGTTTACCTCATCGTCGATGCCTGCCGATCCAACCAGTTGCCGGGAGGCGCGGACGGCCAGCAGAATTTTATCCATAACCTCGTAACCGACCAAAAAACAGGCGAAATCATGTTGCTGTCGACGGGCGCGGGGCAGGTTTCCATCGAGAGCCCGACAATCGGAAATGGTCACGGCCTTTTCACCTATTATCTTGTTGATGGATTGGCCGGTGCGGCGGACAAGGATTCAGCAATCGGCGGCGACAATGACGGCAAGGTATCCCTTGGTGAAATCAGCACCTATGTCAAGACCGAAGTGAAACGACGGGCCAAGTCTGATTTTAATACCACGCAGATACCGGATTACTGTTGCTCTGAAAAAGACCAAACCATGGTAGCAACCGTAGATGCGCCAACTTATACGGCGTGGGAGAATTCAAAGAAACTTCAGCAATTGAGCGCTGACCAGAACCTTTTCGCGGTGAATAATACCAGAGGGGGCCAGCGCGGAGTATCCAGGGAGCCAAAAGATACCGCACAGATCCATACCTACAACCTCCTTCTCCAGGCTTTGAATCGCGATAAGTTGCTGGGCGATTCATCGGCTGACAGCTACTACCAGCTTTTGAGCCAGAAATGGCCTGGCAGCGAGATTACCGAAGATGCCCGCTATGCAGTTGCAACCAGGTATATCAACTTTTGTCAGCAAAAAATTAATCTGTTCCTCAGTGGCAAGGGACTCGTGCATATTATTTACCTGGAAAAAGCGATGAGCCAGGACAAAAAATCGACGGGAAACACGGCTACCACTGGAGCGGAACTGTCCGAATCCGGCGACGAAGTTCGTAAGCTCAAGACGCTGGTCACTACCGGTTTCGATGTGGCGGAAATCATGATGGAAAAAGCGATTGCGCTGCTACAGGACCAATCCGAATTAATTCAGCCGGTTCGCCCGAAACTCGACTTCCTGAAGGCTATGCGTGCTTATGGCGACAAAAATGGCAAATTACTTGACGCCGCCCTTGCTTGTCGCCAGGCTATCACGAGTGATCCGCTGTCTGCAGGGGGATACCTTCTTATGGGATGGATCTACCAGGATATGCAAAATGACTCTTGTGAATTTTATTTTAGAAAAGCGGCGAGCATCGCCCCTAAATGGGCCTACCCTATGAACGGCCTGGGAAATTTTTACGTAACGAAGAACAATAAACGGGATGCCATGGATTATTTCGAAAAGGCCGTGGCGCTGGACAGTCTTTTTGCAAATGCCTATCGAAACCTGGGTACAACCTGCTATAACCTAAAAAGGTATGACTCGGCAAAAATGTTTTTGCTGCAGGCACTAAAAATTGATCCTTGCGATCCCTTTGCCAACGAGGGTATGGGGAGCGCCAATGCGGCGTACATTTCTCCGCAATATCGGAGCATGTACACGGATACCATATTCTTCCCCATAGCCAGGCGGTTTTTTCTGAAAGCGATTTCATGTGATTCCGGTTTTGCCTCGGGCTATGAAAGACTTTCCGAATTATATTCGGCTGCCAAGAAGGAGGATAGCGCTTTTGCCATACTGCAACGATGCATTGCCATCAACCCGGCAAATGCCGATGGTTATCGATACATCGGAAATTATTATTTGCGAAAAAGAAATGACACCGCCCAGGCAGAGATCGACTATAAAAAGGCTATCCAGCTCGATCCTTCTGCTGAAGATAACTACTACTCTTTGGCGAGCCTTTATCGAAAATTGAACGATAAGACAAGTGCCATTACGATTCT
>JAJPJP010000229.1 GCA_021324175.1 Chitinophagia bacterium | reverse complement strand
CATCCAGCATGCCTTGGCTAACCTTATATGCGCCATTGTATTCAGCGACTTCCTCTCCCATCAGAAAAACCCGGTCATCCCTGCGCATTTCCTCGACCATAGCTTCTCGCAACGCCTCCCGGAAAGCAATTTGTCTCATCCCCCAATTTTTAATGAGTTGCAAAAATATCGGTAAACGGGGAATCCAGCAAATTGACGTTCAGAATGTTTGCCGGTGCTTTCATTGTCCGCGATGAATCTGGGGCGCCCCATTTAAAAGCGATTATTTTTGTAGGTTCGAGTAGAAAGCACGGGGAGCAATTCTTTGTTTGGCGGGTTGCATTTTAATGTGAAGGCAAAATTGAAAACAGTTTAGGAAATGCACAGTTCCATAAAAAAATACTTATGAAGGAAATTGCAGATCAACTAAAAACCGTCCTTGACAAATTCATTCCGCTCCTGGAAGCTATTCCGGAAGAAACGCTCTTGCGCAAGCCCGGTCCAAAAAAATGGAGCAAAAAGGAGATTATCGGTCATCTGGTTGATTCGGCGCTTTGCAACATTCGCCGATTTGTCGTCGCTCAGTACGAAGACGCTCCTTATATCATCTATGAGCAGGACCGCTCGGTTGCCATAGCAGGCTACCAGGATTATGAGATTGGTAACCTGGTGCAGTTATGGGTCCTTCTGAACCGGCATATCGGTGTAATACTTTCTAAGGCAGATGATGCTGCGTCGCATCGGATCTGCAGGACCAATAACGAGGTTCCTCACACCCTTCAGTGGATAGCTAAAGACTATATCCGGCACCTTTTTCACCATCTTCACCAGGTTTGTGACCTCGATCCTGTAGCGTATACCTAAGAATTCAATTCCCTTTTCATTAGCCAGTCAGTTTGGGGATCGTCTCCCAGCATAAATACGTGCTTCCCGAATCGCTCGAAACCAAACTTTCGATAAAACGCAATTGCCCGGGGATTGTGTTCCCATACGCCCAGCCAAATCACTTCTTTTCTCCTTTTCCTGGCTTCTGAAATGCATGCCTGCATCAATCGGCTTCCAATTCCGCGTGCGATTGCTTCTTGTTCAACATATATTCTCGAAATCTCGACAGCATTAAATTCGCCGATTCCCGGAGGGTTCACGCTTTCGCACAACCTTGCATATCCGATAATTCGATTGTCAGCCGTCGCGATGAAAAAAGTGTTGCCTTGGGAGCCCACCTGGTTGGTCAAATTTTCTCTTTCAAATTCGCCATTGAGGAATTTCTCCATATTATCCGGCGAATTAAATTGGCCAAAGGCATCCTGGAACGCCCGGCGGCTGAGGTCCGCAATCATTGCTGCGTCCGCCGAAGTTGCTACGCGAATATCGACCATGAGGCTTTTGTTATCGGAGCGAAATGAGGATTGTATTTATTGATCGAGGTTCTCGATAACCATGGCGCTTGCGCCACCGCCTCCATTACAGATTCCGGCACCGCCAAAGCGCGCTTTGCTCTGGCGCAAAATGTGAATAAGCGTGACGACGATCCTGGCCCCGCTGCAACCCAGGGGATGGCCGATGGAAACGGCTCCGCCATGCACATTGACGCGTGAGGGATCAAGTTTCATCCTTTTGGTGTTTTCGATACCAACGACGGAGAAAGCTTCATTCAATTCCCAGTAGTCGATGTCTTTCATTGAAAGCCCCGCTTTGGCGACTGCCTTTGGAACGGCCAGTGACGGTGTGGTTGTAAACCATTCCGGCGCCTGCTCCGCATCAGCGTAGGACACAATCCGGGCAATAGGCTCCAACCCAAGCGCCTTCACTTTATCGCCGCTCATTAACAGCAGCGCCGCTGCACCATCATTTATCGTGCTTGCATTGGCTGCAGTCACCGTTCCATCCTTCTGAAACGATGGCTTCAGTTGGGAAATTTTGTCAAATTGCACATTGAATGGTTCCTCGTCTTTTGTGAATTGAAGCGGTTCGCCCTTGCGTTGCGGAATGCTGATCGAAATCACCTCATCGGCAAACTTACCCGTGGTCCAGGCTGCTTGAGATCGCCTGTAGCTTTCTATCGCGAAAGCGTCCTGATCAGCCCGGCTTATGCCGCATTCTCGCGCGCACAATTCCGCCGCATTTCCCATCGCCAGTCCGTCATAAGCATCCGTAAGCCCGTCTTTTGCCAGGCCGTCAATCATCGAGACGTCACCATATTTGTTACCCCAACGCATTTTGCCGGCATAGTATGGGACATTCGTCATGCTTTCCATCCCTCCTGCAATGACGATCTCCGCATCCGCGAGGGCAATGCTTTGCGCAGCTTGTGAGATCGCCTTCATTCCGCTCGCACAAACTTTGTTCACGGTCGTACAGGAAACATGGTCAGGCAAGCCGGCAAATTTCGCAGCCTGCCGCGCAGGCGCCTGCCCAACATTGGCTTGCAGCACGCATCCCATCAGGACGTCCTGAACCTGGTCAGGCTGAATGCGGGATTTGTCTATGACTGCCTTGATCGCAATGGAACCCAGTTGGCTGGCTGAAAAATCCTTCAATGTCCCACCAAAACTTCCGATTGGCGTACGCAACGCCGAGACAATAAATACGTCTGTCTTACTCATATTTTCAAAAGACAAAGGTAACTAACGACTGTTCGCTTGCAAAATTCAATAAGATGAAATGGATCGGCCAAATCCAATTTCGACGGGCAATAATTTGAGTTCGATGAAAATTGTATTATTTAGCAGTGCAATTAACCTGCTATGAGAAGAACACTTATCCCGATTCTCGCGCTTCTGATTTGGATCCAGATGGCGGGATGCCGACTGACGGTTCGGAATAACCTTGGACTAAACCGAATTTGGTTCTACGATAACTCCTCGGCGCAAACCGATTTCGATTCAAGTTTCCTTACCGCTGCCAATTTTATCACACTTCATGCTGACGGCAGTTATACACGCGATCTGGGAATCTTTGATTATGGAAAATGGAAATTTAATGGTGCGGCCATTGTCTTTATTAGTCACACAGGTAAAGTTTCGATTTACCGGATGCGCTATGGTTGGCCTGATCAACTGGCACTTTTAAGCACCAGGGGAAAACTAGCTGATTTCACGGGCCAACCCTCTTCCTTCTCTTCGCCAAATGACGATCCATTCATTTTGGCCAATAATCAATGGAGGATACCCGCAATACACAAAGAAACAGACAGGGAAATTGCCAATCGGTTGATCAATCATTTTCACTTTTGGGAAATGTATTTTTCCTGGGGACTAAAGGACAACGTTGAGCTTCTCGACGTGCGCAATACGCCAACGCTCCTGACAATTTATGGCAATGGAGTCGTTCTGAAATCGTTCAAACAGCTTCCTGACGAATGGAAGAATTATTTTTTCGACGAGGGGGACTGCCGAAAGGCAAATGACATGATCGATCACATCTTTGACATCCACAAGGTCCAGATACACAGTCATTCAAACCGGTTCGAACTATACATTTCAATATTTCAACAGTTGCAGTCTGCGTTGCAATAGCAGGGAACGGTGCCAGCGGTGGCGATCAACTCAGCCCGAGTTCTACCCTCCGCTTCTTTGGCAGCCTGTTTACAATCAGGTCATATGACTGCCTGATCAACGATTTCCATTCATCACCGTGAAGCGCCGAGACCTTTTCAACAAGCACCCATTGATTCCTGGCAAGATAGGGAGCCGGCGATATCCCGTCTTTTTCGCACAACTCAGCAAATTTTTCAGCTGTACACTTTAAACATATTGAAAAGCCAACGCCGGTATTGATCATGCAGAATATTTTTCCCCCTACACAGAAGCAAAGATTACTCTCCCATTTTAAATCTTCAGAAGCCGCCGGCAGTGAAAGACAAAAGGCTCGTATAATTTCATTGTTCACGGTGAGTTAAGGTTTTCGATTGAGCTAACCGTAAATTTACGTCATTATGGTAAGCATCCAGTACGTCCGGGAAAAGGCGCTTTCCTTTCCAGAAACTGATGAACATCCGCATTTCGAGCGCCAGGCTTTCAGAGTCAATGAGAAAATATTTGCAACGCTGCTTGAACGAAACCAAACGATAAATGTCAAACTTTCGCTAATTGATCAATCTGTCTTTTGCAGAATTGACCAGGGAATGATCTATCCGGTGCCCAACAAATGGGGTCTGAAGGGCATGACCACCATCGAATTGCGCAAGGCAAGTAAAAGTATCGTAAAGGATGCCTTGACATGCGCTTATGATAATGTCGCCAGAAAGGCTTTTACTGCAAAGGGCCGGAAATGATTACTTCGAATTGCTTGCAGCAGAAGTTTGGCGGTCTCGAATTTTAATATCCAGGCGATACCGGAGTATGACATCATGATTATACATCAGGTGAATCCATTTGATATTATCGGAAGAAACGACATATTCATACCTGGCAAGGTTGCCGATGATCGCCGGTTCCAGGAAGCATGTTGAACTGTATTTTGTCATCATGTTCGAGTCGATGGCGGCGGTATCCGAGATTTTTGCCCTGTCCTTTTCGGCATTGCCGACCTGGACTGAAAATCTCAGCGTGTCTCCGACATTGGCATGCAGCATGCCTCGCGTGGGCGAAAAAAAAACAATGTCGTATTTAACATAGGACCGCTGTTTGAAAACCGATTGATAGAATTCGTCTGGTACCGGCGGCTCGGGCAACAACGTCCATTGAAGATCGTCGGGAAAATGATCCCTGGCGAAAAGTTCTGGAGGTGTAAAAAAATAATAGTCGTCAAAATGCTTGATGTATTCGTCACCGTAATAGGTAAAATATCCGCTTCCCCAAGTGACATCGACCAGGCGCCATGCGCTATCCGCAAAAACCGCATTCCAGTAATGATTAGAAAAAAATCTTTTCCCGAGATGAATTGGGTCGGCCCGCGCATACCCGGTGACCAGAACGCATTTTATTCCCGCGTAGTCGCAAAGCGTCTTGAAAAGTCGGGCAAATCCTTCGCAAACCGCCAACTGGGTTCTGATTACAGATTCAGCAACATAGTCGTTCGCTGAATAAACCGTTACTGAATCAATTGGCTTGAGCAAATACTTGTTGGAGGTCACACCAGGTTTAATACTTGTCCGCTTTGTGCGGTAAACGATATGCTCTGCGATCCAACTGAAGATTGCGCGGACTCTTTCGGTCTCCGACGGGTATCCTGCGACCAATCGTTGCGCCAATTCCGCGGGAGGAGCCGGATCGACAAATTGCACCCTGCTGTCAATTTTGCTCAGGCTCACACTTTCCTGGGCCGCGCAGTGCAGGGAGATGACGATCATGACGGCCGCGATTGCATATCGATTGCCGGAAATCCTTAAGGAAGGTTGCAAAATCACCTGTAAAATTACTACTTTACTTTTGTCTGTTGTCCAATATGAACCTGGCCGGGTTTTAACGTTTCAAATAAAACACATGACAAATATCACCGATGAGTTTATGATGGAGATGATTCCGAAAGCCAAGAATTACTGCGCAGTTATTCTCAGGAAAGGGCCCAATTTTCAAAATCCAGGAGTCGAAAAAATCATTTGGGAACACGGTCGTCGCAATTTTGCGCTTCGGGAACAAAGATTGCTCTGTATCGTTTGCTCGGTACGCGACGGAACCGACGTGTGCGGAATTGGAATATTTAATGCAAATGTAGAAGAAACAAAAAAAATAATCGATGAAGATCCAGGCGTTAAAGCGTCGGTTTTCATTTATGATTTACACGGTTGTCGCGGTTTTCCTGGCGACAGCCTCGCGGTTTAAACAAAGAAAAACCCCGCTGTTTGGCGGGGGTCGAAAATTTAAACTAGGAACACCGGATGATTAATAACCCCATTTTTTCATGATCTCATAGTCTTCCTTCGCTGCTTCAATGGGCGTTTTATCCTGATACGACTCCTGTTCGACGATAAATTGCCTGGTTCCTCCGGTCTTTCTGCCAAGATCTGCAATCTCTTTGGTTCCCACTACGCCGGCACCCAGAATCGTGCTTTCGTATCCGTCTCCCATCTCACTTTTTGCGCTCTTGATTTCGTCTTTGACGTGCATAAGTTCAAACCGCCCGGGGTATTGTTTAATGATTTCATCAGCCCTTCCTCCAGCCCCATACATATTCCCAATATCAAGCTGCTGCGCAACAAGTTTCGGATCCGTGTGCTGCAAAATGATGTCATAAAGCTTCATGTTGTTTAGCGTCGTGCTGAATTCGAAGTTGTGGTTGTGGTATCCGAATTTCATCCCATGTGACTTACACAATTCGCCACTCTTATTAAAAACATCCAAAAACCGGAGCAGACCATCATAATCCTTTCTGTAGCTTTCGTCGAGCCAGGGGCTTATCACGTATTCCTGCCCGACCGTCGCCGCATCTTCAACCGTATGTTTCCATTCGTCCGTAAATTGATGTGTTGCCTCATCCCACGCCTTATTTCCTAAAACGGTGTGCCCGCTGATCATTTTTAAACCGAGGTCGTCCAGCACCTTCTTAAATTCAGTGGGCGAATAATTGTAGAATTTCCGGTTCATGTAGCTGGCGTGCTCAACGTATTTATAGCCGATCCCCGCCACTTGTTTCAGCGTTGCGAGCGGATCCTTTGACATGTCGGTACGGACCGAATAAAGCTGAAGGCCGACATGATCATCAGGAAAATGCGACGAAAAATTGCCCGTGGCAGAGGCCAGTATTTTATTCGACAAAATCGTCGCACCTGCCATGGCAAATGCGCCCTTTTTGAGGAAGTTTCTCCTAGAAGTTTGCATAATAATTGATTTATCGTTAGATTTTTATGAAGATGACCCTCTAAAAATAGTTGATTATCGCTTTCAAATTTCACTTCAAGCAAAAAAAGGATTTGGCTCGCATTCATGTTGATCATTATTCAATTCCCGGGAAAAAAGAGGCTGCCCTCTTGAGACAGCCTCTTTGAACTTTAATGGTGATCACGCTGATCGCGTTCTGGCGGGTTAGGAGGTCTCTGCGGCGGGGGTCGGCGCTGTGGAACCTGCCGGGGAGGCGGAGCTGGTTGTCTTTGCTGCTGTGCTGGTTGTCTTTGCTGTACTGGCTGTCTTTGCTGCTGCGCCGGTCTTCTCGCCTGTTGTGGTTGTCGCGGTTGATTTTCGTTCCGCGATGGAGCAACGGGGTTATTATGAGGAGTCACCTGCTGTCGGGAAGCCGGGGTCCGGCTTGCTGAAGGATTTGGATTTCGCGTTGCCGGGTTAGAACGTGCTTCGCCGGAGGACGGAGGATTGGATGGACGCCTGCCAGCCGGGTTACTATTTGCATCCACGCGAGCCGGGCTGGATGCAGCCGGGCTAGCGGAGGACCGCGATGGCGTCGTACTTGCACTTCCGCGAATAGGCGAGCTTGTGTGTGACGAAGTAAAAGTTTGCTGATTGATCCTGCTGTTAAAACCGGGGAGTGCCGAAGGATGGAGATTATGGTAATCTGCCACGTGTGCCGGTGACGGCCGGCTAATTGCTCCGCTCCTTGATACAGTTGGGCGATAAACAGCAAGTTGCCCGTTAGCTACTCTGCCTCTTCCTGGGCTGGCCGATGCCTGAATCGATACAGGACGAATCGTGGTATGTGTAAATCTCTCCACATTCTGCGGCTGCGGACCTCTGACGAATGACCGGCCGCCAACCGTGTTTACATTATTGATTACCGTGATATGGTTGACGATCGTCGTATTATTGACATGGGAAATATAATAGTTGCTCATGTTGACACTCGTAATCCGATCGTGCGGGCAGAAAGTCCAACAATAAATGGGCGGCCGGTATTCAAGACCAAAACTCACTCTTGGCCCGATAGGCGCCCAGCAATAGCTGCCGCTGTAATCTCCCCATGTCACCCAGGCAGGCGCCCATTCATAATCCGGCAGCCACATCCATCCGTAGTTCGGATCGTAAAACCAATTTCCATAATGAAAGGGAGCCCATCCCCAATCATATTCGGATACCCACGCCCATCCTTCATCCGTGTAGACCCAGCGGCCACCGGTGGCATATGGCCGAAATCCGTGCGGCACCTCAGTCGGGAGCCATACATACCCATAATCAGGATAATCAATCCAGGTACCGTATGGACTCAGGTTGTCATAAAAAACCTGGAAGCTGACAGAAACCTGGGCGTTGGCCGCAGGTCTGTACGCTGTTAAAAAACCGAGTGTCAATCCAGCGTATATAACAGCCATGCATATCTTCTTTTTCATACCCGTAGTTTAAGTTTGCGATCCAAATTATATTTTACAAGAATAATGCCTTTTTGGCCCGTGGGAATGGCGTGCCCGTCAGCTCGCAACACTCCATTGGAATAGACCTTTTTATGAATCGTTAATATTTTAACGAAAGATCGCTTTGTGTAGAAAATGCCCACTTTTCACTTATTCGCTTAAATTCACCCCAATTTTTCGTCAAGCAACTATTCATGTCCAGAAACAGCGATCCAAAGACAACAGTTTGGAGAAATATTTTTCAACTCATTGTCCCTCATAAAAAAAGATTTATTTGGGTAGTTGTACTAAGCCTGCTTGGAACAGGAGCGAGTCTTATCGAACCATTAATATATCGCGAAGCGATTAATGACGTTGCAGGCGTTTTTGTCAAGCAGGCGAAGGACAGTGTACGCCATGAATTTAATTTGATCTCTCAACAGGATGAATTGATTCCTTCGACCGATACAGTTCCGGTAAATGCCCCCAAAGATTCAGTAATCAAAAAGAAAATTGCGGGCAAGCGTGCCAGCGCCAGGGAAAGAAAAAGACAGGCCAAACCGAAGGTAATTGAGCCTCATACCGCAAGTCACGTCGCATCTCGCTCACCCGAGCAGGCGCTCGATACGCTGCTGTGGGCAGTCTTTTATTTGTTCCTCATCAACTTCATTGGAACCATCATCTGGCGAATCGGGGAAAATACCAATGTGAAATTATCATGCTACATAGAACAACATTTTATTCAAAGCACGTTCGCGCACGTTCTTAATCTCCCGCTGAGTTTTTTCAGTAAGCGGACGACTGCGGCGTTGTCAAAACAAATAGACCAATCGGAAGAAGTATCGAGCGTAGTGAATGGCATCTCACAGCAGATTCTTCCGGAATTGATCAGCCTGGCGGGCATTCTTGCCATCATGTTCTGGCAAAATCTCACCCTGACTGCCATTGCACTCATCATCGTTCCATTTTACCTTCTCATCGCTTGGAGATCCGCTAAACGGCTCGAGTCGGGACTTTCCGGCTACTATGAAAAATGGGAGGAAGTTTTCTCAAGAATTCAGGACGGGATTGCCGGAATCAAAACAGTTAAACTTTCAGGTGCTGAAAACCGCGAAATTGAGATACTGGATCACGATGCTGACAAAGCCTACTTCGACTACATCAAAAGGTCAAAGCTGGGCAACAAATACGTATTCTGGGAAACGATGCTGACCCATGTCTCCACTGCGTTGGTGCTGGGATATGGTGGTTACCTGACTTTACAAAACAAAATTACGCCTGGTGATGTCGTCATGTTTGTTGCTTATCTCGACAGATTGTACAGCCCGATTGATTCCCTGGCAAGTCTGTGGGTCACCCTGCAGCAGAATATCGCCTCTATTGCCCGCGCATTTAGACTTCTCGACTTCAAAATGGAAAAACGATCTGGCAGTCGCCTGTCGATGCGCGCAGGTCGGATAGAATTCAGGGACGTTCATTTCGGATACAACCCCGACCGCGAAATCCTTAAAGGGATTTCGATCATTTTTGAACCAGGAAAGATTACTGCGATCGTTGGACCATCGGGAGCTGGCAAGACAACAACGGTTGATCTGCTTGTTAAACTTTACGAACCGGATAGTGGGCAAATTTTAATTGACGGGCAGAACATCGGCGAACTGGATGCCGATTCTGTTCGACAGCAAATCGGAGTCGTGGCCACGGACGGCGTAGTTTTCCGGGGAACTCTCGCTGACAATATTCGCTATAAGCGACCGGCCGCAAGCGCTGACGAAGTGCAGAAGGCTGCCTACTCGGCCGGATTGAACAGCGCACTGGAACGACTGCCGGAGGGCCTGCAAACTGTCGTAGGCGAAAGCGGCATTGGTCTTTCGGTAGGAGAACGACAAAGGCTTCAAATTGCACGCGTGCTGGCGGCACAACCGAAAATACTTATCCTTGACGAAGCGACGGCTAATCTTGATTTTGCCACAGAATTGGAAATAAAAAAGACTGTTGATGCAATCCGCAAGCAGACCACCATCATCATTATTGCTCATCGATATTCAATGGTCCGCGACGCTGACAAGGTAATCGTCATTTCCGACGGCGAAGTGCGCGAACAGGGAAGCCCGCAGCAGTTGATCGAAAAAGGTGGATGGTTTGCCGCCTTTTCGCGCGCCAGCGAAGACGAACCCACGGGTGATGAAGAATCAGAAGAAAGTGGTGACGAGTCAGAAGAATCCTAATTTAATAGCTACTGGATCGAATAGGAGATCAGGTTTGACGTAGCCTGAAATGGAACGCTGGGAAAGTCTTCTTCGATTTTTACTATTCCCACACCTTTCGCTACATAATAATCATAAATCGCATAGGGCGTCTGGAAACCGCTCCCAACATTGTATGCCAAAGAAATTTGCGAAAGTATGACGTTGCCGTATGTCTTTCCTGCGACTGTAACCGAAAGTCCGGTGTCGAGGATTTGGCCCTGAACCTGCGCTGGAAATCCATTCACAGTGCCAGCGGCTGACTGCCAGGTATATCCGGGCGAAGCCGTGTCATTGAGATAAAGTAACTCAATATTTACCAGGCCGTTACCGAAATTTCCGTAAGAAAAATAATTGTGCGAATTGATTGTAAAATACTCATCAGCGGTTTGCCCTCCGCCAGTTACATGAAAAATAGTATATGATTTACCATTAATTATCAACGTGCTGTCTGTTGCACTTAAGGTGTCGGTGATACCGGTCGCACTGTCCTGATAGATCCAATAGGAGCCAGCTTCCAGGGGTTGGTAAGTTGTATCGGGTATTTTAACTGTCGAATCCCTTCCAGTTTCAACGCTTAATTCTTTGCCGCAATTTGTTGTCATCGTGATGAAACATACTGCTATAATTCCAAAAAAAACAGTTTTCATGCAATTTCCATATAAGGCTTTAACGAATATCCGCGATAATCTTGTATACCAGCAAGCAAAATAAGCACTTTAATGCAAGCTGTAACAGCGCTTTAACAAAAATTGGGGTTTTCGACATTTGGTTGAGGAATGCCAATGAGAGAAAGAAAGCGGATTTTGTTTCGTCGCTAAAATCAACACTTCAGGCAATAAAATACCAAAATTATTTTTTAATTGGATATTACGAATTATATTTGTCCACTTAATTGGTAGACTTCATAATGAGGCGAAATCTCCATCCATATTTCCGCTGTTGCTGCCAACGCAGCTAAAACAATTCAAACCTCAATTCTTATCCGTTCAATTTCCAGAGTATCCAATCATGACAAGCAAATCGCTAAATACAGATCAAAACCAATTACTCCACCAAATTAGTAGAGTAAGCGTTGCGGATGCATTAAAAATTCTTACAGATTCATTTCCCGGCCAGGTTACGTTTTCTACGAGTTTTAGCTTAGAAGACCAGGTCATTACTCATTTTATCCAGAGCAAGGAACTTGAAATTTCAATTTTTACACTTGATACAGGGCGCCTGTTTGCCGAGACCTATTCGACCTGGAGTGCCACCAGCAACAAATATGGAACAAAAATCAGGGCTTTCTATCCTGATAACGAAGCACTGGAATCTTTTGTCTCAGAAAACGGGCCGAATGCTTTTTATGAATCGATCGCCAACAGAAAGCAATGTTGCTATTTGAGGAAAGTGGAGCCTCTGAAAAGAGCCCTGATGGGCAACGCCATTTGGATAACCGGCCTGCGATCCGGGCATTCAGCGGAAAGAAGGGGTCATGACATACTTGAATGGGATGCTGCCAACCAGGTTTTAAAATATAACCCTCTCCTCGCCTGGACGGACCAGGAGATTAGGGATTACATTTTATTAAACGATATCCCCTATAATGCATTGCACGACCGGGGCTTCGTCAGTATCGGTTGCGCACCATGCACTCGGGCCATCCGGCCCGGGGAGGATTTCCGGGCAGGAAGGTGGTGGTGGGAAGAAAGTAACAAAAAAGAGTGTGGTTTGCACTCTACAAATTAAATTATGAGCAAGCATCAACTCGATTACTTAGATCAACTTGAATCCGAAGCGATCCATATTTTAAGGGAAGTTGCCGGGCAATTCGAGCGTCCTGCCCTGCTTTTCAGTGGCGGAAAGGATTCCATTACGCTGGTCCACCTTTCGTTAAAAGCCTTCAGACCTGGGAAATTCCCGTTTCCCCTTGTCCATATCGATACGGGCCACAATTTCCCGGAAGCGCTTCAATTCCGTGATCAGATGGTGGAGCAAATTGGTGAGAAGCTCATTGTGAGGAAAGTGGAAGACACGATTAGGTCGAAGTCATTGACGGAGCAAAAAGGCAAGTTTGCAAGCCGTAATCAGCTGCAGACTTATACGCTTCTTGACGCGATCGAAGAATTTGAATTTGATGCTTGCATTGGCGGCGCACGAAGAGATGAGGAAAAAGCGCGCGCCAAAGAAAGAATATTTTCCGTTCGTGATGAATTCGGACAGTGGGATCCCAAAAAACAGCGGCCGGAGCTATGGAATATGTATAATGGGCGGATTCAAAAGGGCGAGAACGTGAGAGTTTTCCCGATTAGCAATTGGACCGAGACGGACGTTTGGAGTTATATCCGGCGCGAAGGCATCGATCTGCCGTCAATCTATTTTGCCCATGAGCGTGAAGTCATAGAGCATGATGGGCAACTCGTCGCCGTCTCTTCGTTTATTCGCCTGGATGATTCGGATAAAGTAGTAAAAAAGAAGGTGCGGTACAGGACGGTCGGAGACATGACCTGCACGGCAGCGGTAGAATCGAACGCGGTAACGATCGATGAGATCATTCGGGAAATTAATGCCACCAAAACCAGCGAACGGGGTGAGACGAGAATCGACGACAAATTTTCTGAGGCCGCAATGGAAGATCGTAAAAAAAATGGATATTTCTAACCCATAAAGATAAAAAATGGATTTATTGCGATTCATCACTGCAGGCAGCGTTGACGATGGCAAGAGTACGCTGATTGGTCGTTTGTTGTATGATAGCAAAAACATTCTGTCAGATCAACTGGCCGCGCTTGAAAAGCAATCCAGGAATAAGGAAAATGGCGAAATAGACCTGGCTTTGTTGACAGACGGATTGCGCGCCGAAAGAGAACAGGGAATTACCATCGACGTAGCCTACAAATATTTTGCTACCCGAAAGCGTAAGTTTATCATCGCTGACGCACCTGGCCATATCCAGTATACCAGAAATATGATAACCGGTGCCTCTAATGCGAACCTCATTGTCATTCTGATTGACGCAAGGAACGGCGTCGCAGAACAGACAAGAAGGCATTCGATCATCGCGTCATTATTAAAGATACCCCACGTCATTGTCGCCGTAAACAAGATGGATCTCGTCAACTACTCGCAGGATGTATTCTCCAATATTACGATCGACTATGCCGGAATTGCAAAAACACTTGGGTTGCATGACGTCACTTATATTCCAATCAGCGCGCTGAATGGTGATAATATCGTTGAAAAATCGGCCTCGCTCTCCTGGTATGAAGGAGGGACTCTGCTCGAAATCCTGGAGAATGTGCAGGTTGAAAATGACATCAACCTGGAGACACCACGATTCCCGGTTCAATATGTGATACGACCCCAGACTGATGAACTGCATGATTATCGCGGATACGCAGGCAGAATAATCAGCGGTATCTACAGAACCGGAGACCATGTGGTTGTATCGCCTTCCGGATTGTTGAGTCGAATTAAGAGCATTGAAACCGGCGGCAAGGAAGTTGAGGAAGCACAGGCAAACGAAAGCGTGGTCATGCAGCTTGAAGACGACATCGATGTCAGTCGTGGCGATATGATCCTGAAAAGCGGACAGATGCCTCAAACAAACCTGGAGTTCGATGCTCTGCTATGCTGGATGGATGGCAAGCCCCTTAAAGAAGGTAACAAATACCTTCTTCAGATCAGTAGCCGCCGGGTGCGCGCATCGATCCGGGAAATTCAATATAAGCTCGACGTAAACACGCTGGAAAAAAACCATGAAATCAAACAGGCGGGGTTGAATGACATCGTCAGGGTTACCATTAAAGTTGCATCGGCAATTCCCTATGATCCATATGATGAATTGAAGGCGAATGGAGGCGCGATATTAATTGACGAGACGAGCCACGTCACCGTGGGAGCCTGCATGATCCAGTAATTTTTTTTATTTTGTTATTATACTGATTTTATAGACTGATAAATTTCTATGCGAAAAGACAACAAGGGTAAAGTGATT
>JAJPJP010000123.1 GCA_021324175.1 Chitinophagia bacterium | reverse complement strand
GAGGTTTCCTTCAGCTCTATATATTCATGACCAAGTACCCATTTGGCGGTGACGGAATGCCGGACAGGCTTGCCATCTATAATACCGCTAAGAATCCAATTTCCTGTCAGCCGATCAAGAAGGGTATCAGCAACGCTTCGTTTTTGAGCCAACATGATTCCAGGCGCGACAATCAACAGTATGGCGTAGAAAATTTTTGACATATTCCATTCCCGTCAACTATTGTTTTGCCTGGAAAAGCGTCCAAGGATACGAAATCATATTCTTCAGGTATTTCGACTGCCATTGAAATTCAGGATGAGCCTTATAAAAAGTTTCCCCGATAAAGCTTTCGCCGCAGGGATGGCCCATGTGTCCCCAAAACTCCATCTTTGAAGCGAGATCGCTTGTTGTGATTTTCCCCTGTACGGCGCCCATGGGGTCGAATGGGGGACAATCAAATTCCGGTGCGCCGTGCGGATCTTCTTCGATGTGACCGCAAATCACGCAGCGGTTACTCGCCATTTTATTTTGGAGTACGTCCTTATGATCAGCCTCGACCTCTTTGCCTGTAGCGACATCCAGTTTCCCTTTCAGGTCAACAATGACCAGTTGTTCCATCCTGGCCTTGCGGGCATTCGGCGAAGTAGTGGGATCTTTGGGATTGAATGTCGTTTCCTTCGCAATCAGCGTGGGATCACTGGCGAAATTGGATCCGATCATGGCGGTATCCTTGCTGCGCCATACTCGACTGTATTTTAATCCCAATTCGAGCTTAGCTACCTCATTTGTCTTCGTATCGCCGATCAGCCAGTCGTTGGCATAGCCACCGTTGTTGCCCGTGGTAAAAATCCCAATAACATCATCGATGCTGTTGGCGTATTGCGATGCTTTTCGCGCGCGCACGAATTCAGGGATCGCTGTTGAATCAAAACCGACGAATTGCGTAATTGTCGTTTCGGTGATCAGGATTCCGTTTGCCGTAATGACAAAATCGTCGCCGCTATGGATGAACCCGGGCATGCAGTCCATCATCATATGATTTCCCGAAGTCGGGACGATATCGGCAACTACATTCCAATGCTGACCCCATATGTATTCAGTCCAGTTATTATGCGCCATCACAATTTTCCCATCCCGTGTATAACTCCCCGTAGCAATAAACGCGCTGCAATTGCCCGGCGCTTTATTGTCGCCGCTATGTGGCTTAGCTGCATTCTCCAGCTCAGGCACATAATAAAAGGCCAGTTCCTCCAGCGCATTATATGCCGTCAGGTCGAGGCTGTCATAGTGCTTGTTCTTGGCCTGCATGCCGCTGACGATGCCATTGATCTCGTCTTTATATTCCCTGTCGACCTTATTCCATAGAAAGTCTTTCGCCGCATTACGATAAAACTGCCAGTCGCGGTGCGTCTCGTGCTGGAGCCAGTAAGCGACAGCCTGCACATTGGTGTCGATTTCGTCGGCGAGTAGATACCCGTGCTGGTAACCGATTGTCGAAGGGTCGCCTTCCAGATGGACATAGATCCAGCCTCCCTTGTTCTCCCGCGATGCCTTCGCCATTTTATCCTGGGGGGCCTGATGACAGGAAAAGAAAAGGATAACTAAAACAGCTGCAGATGTCGAAAGAAATTTCATACGCGTAGATTTGATGTAACGAAATGAGCAAGCTACTAAAAGTATCGAATTTAGCCTTGCGATCAGCCGGGTTTGTAAAAAATCGCATGAAAACGCGGCCAATGGCGATTTCGCCAAGTTTCACTAAATTGATGACTAAACAAATATATGGAAGAGCAGGAAATACCTACCGAACATCTCCAGGAAGCCATTAACGAGAAAGCCGAAGAAGCCAGGGAAAGATGGACTTTATATGTAGCCCTGTCTACGGCGTTTATGGCCGTGCTCGCAGCGATCGCAGGCCTGCTCGGCGGCCACCAGGTCAATGAAGCACTGATCGACCAGATCAAGGCATCAGATCAGTGGAATTACTACCAGGCAAAGGGGATCAAATCCGAAATTGCCGCTTCCACGGATAAGCTCCTGCACAACCTGGCCTCCAAACCGGTCGACGATTCGGCAAAGATGAACGTGGCAAGATATGAAAGCGAGAAAGAAAAAATCAAATCGCAGGCGGAAGAATATGAGAAGACTTCAGAGGCTCATCTGGTCAAGCACGTGACGCTCTCAAAAGCGGTAACCTTTTTCCAGATTGCCATCGCCATTGCAGCAATCGCCATCCTGACGCGGCGAAAACCGCTTTGGTTCGGGAGCATGATCCTGACGATATGCGGCGCGTATTTCCTTGTGATTGGTCTTTTCTTCTGAGAAAGGGGAATCCGACAAAATATTTCACCTTTATTTCGCAAAGGGACCGCATGAACGAGCATTCTTATCCCGGTAATGTTTTAGAAAAACATGAATAATGCGAATAAAAAAAAGTACAAATTGGCCTTTTGAGTCGGATAAACCAGGTTCCATCCTTTGTTCAGTAAAAGACCTTCGGGGGGAATTTTATTTACTGTAATAACTGAGTCTTGAGGAAAACAGAAAAGATAAGAAAATCCAAATAGGAAAACGTAAAGTGCAATCTTCATAAAATAAGTAGCCGGTTATGGTAATCCAGGTTTTCATTCAAAACGTAAGGAAACTATTAAATACGATAAAACCAGTCGGACTCATTAACAATTACGCGGACAGTCGTGGTTAATTCACATACTGGCGAGAGGGGATTTATGAGATGGGTAATTGCACTGTAAATTTTGTAAATTCTCCTTCCTTTGTATTTGCCGTGATTTCCCCACCATGCGCTTTTACAATATCATAACTAAGGCTTAATCCTAACCCGGTACCCTGACCAGTTGGCTTGGTTGTAAAGAATGGCTGGAAAACCTTATCAATAACTTTCTGAGGGATGCCGTTGCCGTTATCTTTAACGCTTATGATTATCTTATTATCAGTTTTCTTGGTGCTTACTGAAATCGCAGGCTCATAACCTTCAGATTGTTGCTTTTTCTTTTCTGATACAGCATAGAAAGCGTTATTGTAAAGATTCAACAATACTCGTCCCATATCCTGAGGTAAGATGTTTATGTTTCCAATGCTTGGGTCAAAGTCTTTTTGCATCGTTGCATTGAACGAGTTGTCCTTTGCCCTTAACCCATGATAGGAGAGCCGCAAATATTCATCGGCTAAGGCATTGATGTCCGTTGGTTCTTTTACCCCTGTGCTTGTCCGCGAATGCTGCAGCATGCCTTTCACAATGCCGTCAGCTCGCTGACCGTGATGACTTATTTTTTTCTCGTTGCCAATAACATTATCTGCGATTGCATTTGCAACATCAATATTTCCCTTGTTCATTTCATCTTTCATTTCAACAAGCAATTCTTTATTTACTTCACTAAAATTATTCATGAAGTTTAACGGGTTTTGAATTTCATGGGCAATGCCTGCCGTGAGTTCACCAAGGGATGCCATTTTTTCTGACTGGATCAGCTGTGCCTGGGTTTCACTCAGTTCTTTGAGCGACCTGGTCAGCGCCGTGGTTCGTTCGGTTACCTGGCTTTCAAGCGTTTCATTTTGCATGGCCAGTATGTTTTGCTTTTCCTGCTCCTGTAATATGCTTTTTTTCGAGAGCTTTTCTACCTCTGATAATTTCTGAGTGAGTGAACGATTGGTGAAAGCAAAATCAAGTCCGAGGTATATCGAGGTGGCGATGGGGATACTTAACGTTGCGAAGTTAAAAGCGACATTGATAAATTGAAAATTCGATACGACAATTACACTTTCGAATCCAAAGATGTTGGCGAGAAGGTAAGCCAGTGTAAAGAGCAAAAAACCAATAGCTCCCCAGAG
The DNA here is from genome assembly GCA_021324175.1 of Chitinophagia bacterium. Classification (GTDB taxonomy): domain Bacteria; phylum Bacteroidota; class Bacteroidia; order Chitinophagales; family Chitinophagaceae; genus Puia. Next base: position 3,623 of record JAJPJP010000123.1, on the reverse strand, counting down.
AATTATCCATGCCCCTCTTTTCTTTGCCCTGACAGATATAAAAGCAATTCGGGCAATTTCCAAACCGATTATATTCGCTGATATCGCGACGCTTATAAGCGGACCCCATGAATAGGTGAAGGCATTCAGGAAAATGCCGGCTACAATGGTGGCCGTTAAAATCCAAAAAGCCCGCCCTCTTTTTTTCCCCAGTAGGATATATAGGGCGGTGATCAAAAACATGTAGCTTGACACGTTCAAATCCTGGGCAAGATTGTAGTAATAGAATTTATATTCGACCACATGAACAAGCATCCGTACGCCTGTTATTTGACCGGCTCCCATGATCAGCGCAAACAAGAAGAAGTACAAGTTGGCCTTTTGACGCGGATAAAACAGGTAAAATGCCAAATGAACGATGGTTAGGATAAAAAATACACCCACCCTGAAATATTCCAGGATGGCTAGACCCGAAGAGGAGGCCTGATAGTATTTCTCCATGGAGGATTCCAAAGTATTAACACGGATCCTTAATGCAGGACTTCCGTCGAAAGTAAAAAGCGTGTAAGAGATGGATGGCTGCACGGCAAAACGCACCGCTAGGAGATAGTGTGCCCCGCTGTTTTCGGGGAGTAAAACAGGTTTTCCAATAGGATCATACGCCCTAATTTCTTTGGGATTGGCACTCAATACCCCAAAGTGCGCAATCTGGGTGCCATTCAGATAAATCTCCGATGCGCCGGATTGATAGATCATTAAAGCTAGGTGTTGCCTGATGGAAGTATCTACCGATAAATGCAGACGAAACCAGCAAATTCCTGATTTTGGTAATTCTGGCAATGAGTCATGAATGTTGAGCGCAGGATCAATGGATTGCCAGGTTCTGTCCTCAAAATCTGATCTTGCATACGCCGGGTTATCGTCCGCTTTGAATTTCCATCCTTTATTAAGGACCAGGCCACCAGCAGGAATGTTGTCTATATGAACAACCGTATCTTGTGAGAAGCAAAAGGAAGCAGTAAAAAAAGTCAGAATCAGAAGACCATACAGGATTTTCATAAATTGACCCATTTAGAGATTTTCTTTCGCAAGTAGCAGCATAACGAATTCCGCATACTCACCTTCTTTGGTCTCAGCTTTCAATTCACCGCCAGGCGCTTTTATGATATCATAACTTAGAGGCAGACCCAGTCCTGCGCCCTGGCCGGCCGGTTTTGTGGTGAAGAAGGGCTGAATTATCTTATCGAACACCTTTTGAGGGAGGAATATTTTATCAATAATTTTTGGAGGAATGCCGTTGCCGTTGTCTTTAGCTTGGACGATTATCTTAAAGTTAGTCTTTTGCTGGGAATGTAAAATATACCGCCGGGCTTTCCGCCGCAGCAGGATAGGCCTGAAGACAAGGTATGATTTAAATCAATTCCGATTCCCTTACCTTATCTAAAGGCATTTTCAAAAGCTGAAGTATTATAGTATGATCTTCCGAAAGAAGGCCCCCCGTCTTTGAAATGCCAAACCATCGCCCAATCTGCGACTGCTTCTTTACCCGTCTTCTTGCACCTGATTCCGTGCCTGCCAATCGCAACCAGCTTATCCTCATCGCCTATGTAATCGTTCACCTCCCACAATATAGTGTCTGTGCTGCTTCCTATCTGTTGAAAAAATTCCAGGAATCCGCTTTTGTTTTTGTGTATTCCTCCAAAGGGAACTATGGAAGAGTCGCAAGGGTCAAACCATGAAAAATTTTCAGCAACGTGATCTAAAATAAAAGGTATGTCACCTTTTCCAAAGGCATCATACAGAGCTTTCACGGCTTCTTGTGCAGTAATCGTAGTTGTTTCCATGATGTAAATTTTATTGGTAAGTTAAGACTGAAAATAAAAATATGAATGAAGGCTTTCACCACGACCTGACCCGATCGGCACTGGCAAGCAATTTCGGTACCCAAATTTAAAAATAAAATATACGAAACAAGGCAAGGTTTTGGATTCAAGCCAGCTCCGAGGGGCAATGGAGAAGGGGGTTTCCCTATAATAGTCTTTTCAGCCGGGCACTTTTCTTTTAAGCTTCGTGGATCAGTGGATGACCCTTTTAGAGATCCCATCGCACTGTAAGGCATTATATTTGTGTTAATGCGCACACACCTTAAGATTGGACAAAAAAATTTGCCTCTGATTATAGGATTGTTGGCGTGCTCGGTTTTGTCGGGACTGGTGCTTCATAAAAAACTGGATGCATTTGACATGGCGTTCGGGTGGCCAACAGTAGGGCTGTTTGTTCCAGCTACCATTGCGCTATTTTATATTTCAATTTCGGCTTGGCGTCAACAAATCCTTACTATTCGCCACTTTTTTGTAGCCACAACGATTTTCTTGATAGGGTTTCTGCCATTCGCAAAATCTTTCAACCAGCAAATAAAGCAGAATTGGTGGGATGACGGATACCGGTACAGTGTGACTGCCCGGAATATGGTCAATAGCAAGACCCTTTGGGGAGGAGATTCGCTCATAAACAAGAATGACGGAATAACTTATAGGTTCCAGCCAGGCTACCGATACTTCCTGGCGCTTGAGTACCTGATTTTTGCGCACGAAAACAGATTGTTTCAAATCACAAACTTGGCAATTTGGTGTATTGCGATCTTTTTACTCCTAAAAAAAATACAGCAACTCTCGATGCCACCCCTCCTTTTTAAGATCATCTTGATATTCTTATTTGGCGCAAGTGTATATGCATTTAAGAATATATTAATGGGGCTATCAGAATGGCTGTTCGTCCTATTCATTCTGATTTTCACGATTTTGTTTTTGGATCGTCGTACGATTCCGGCAATTTGCTTTTTGGCTCTCGCTGCATTTATACGACAGAATCAATTACCCGCTGTCTTGCTGCTATTTATTTTTGGATTAGTAAGAACTAACCAAAAAATTCTCGCCTCTGTGTTATTCATTTGCATCTTGATGTTGCCTTTGTATCACAATTTGTACTATGCACACAGTCCGGCGTTTTTTGCGAACTATTCCAAATATCCAATCCTGGTTTACCATGGCACCGGTCACATTTTCCACGATTTCCTGTTCATGGTAAGAAATACCAGTCTTCATTACATAGGATTTGACTGGCAAAGATCGATGTCTACAAATTTTTTCGGCGTAATTTTTATTCCGACAGGCGTTTGTATGATCATATTAATGTTCCTTGATCTGCACCGCCGATATCGAATTCTATTTGTGGTTTCTTTGATTTTGATACTTGCGTCAAGCGTAATACTTAATTACGCTTATTTTCCAAGATTCGAATTCGCCAATCTGATGTGTGGGATGGTCTCCTATATAATTTTGCGAAGTTTCCAAGATGAGGGATTGATCACGTGGCGGCTTTCTATACTGAAACCAAACAGACTACCAATCAGGAAATCTGAGAAAGGGGAATCCGAAAAATATCTTCTTAGTCCGGCTGCCGGGATTTCCATTCGCGGACCTTGGGATAGGCTACATGAAACCACTGTGTAAACTGTTCAGGCGCATCCAGCATTTTTTGTTCGAGCTCTTCAGGTTTTATAAAAACCCACGCACTCACTTCGTGGTCATCAGGCCGGACGGTGCCGTCATAGCGGCCTACAAAAACATGATCGAATTCAAATT
>JAJPJP010000384.1 GCA_021324175.1 Chitinophagia bacterium | reverse complement strand
TAAAAGAGACAACTGTCTTCCTGGATGAAACCATAATAATCTGCAAGAGAAAATAACGCCAATACTCTGGCAGTATCTTGATTTTTGGCAAGGTTCAATCGCTGCTTGAGACTATCTAAATAAGGTTGCTGCGCCGAAGCAACAGTTAAAATCAAAGAAGACACGAAAAGCAAAATGACGGATTTCATCAAAAGACTATTTTACATTGATCGTGGCAATTTAATCATAAACTCGCTTCCTATCCCTTCCTTCGTTTCAACCTGTATCTCCCCTCCATGGGCTTTCACAATATCGTAACTTAAGCTGAGGCCAAGCCCGGTCTCTATTGCTATGACATCACTTCATTCAGATTGACTCAAGGCTCGTAAGACGAATTCTTTGAAGATAGTCAAAATTGTGATTCCGATTGAGGTGGGTTCAGTAAGTGCAATGTCAAATCGAGGGTTGAATATTAAAACTTCGAAGATTATTTGTCTTGAAAAATAATTCGTCGATAGGGGGATGGCGATTTACAGCGGCTGACTAGTCTTTAGTCAATCCCGCACCCTTTTGAACCTGCGTTATCTTGGTCCTGGCAACTAATTGTTCATTACCTTTGTAATAGTTCACTGTCTCAAGATGAAACTACAATCGGCGTTGATATTCCGGGATGATCAAAAACAAAAATTAATAGGGAAACCTTTTAGCGCTGGCAATCCGGATTGGGAAATAAAGGACGTCATCGTCGCAAACAGAAAGCATGCCGACGCTATTTACAGGATGATATATGACAGAGGAATAACCAACGAATTTGCCATAAAGCTTTTCAAGATTAAGGAAAATGATTTTGATGTTTATGTCGTCTCGCATCAATGGCCGTCGGGAAACAAAGAACTGCTGATTAGCCCTCTTGATGGCTATGTAAGAACAAGATCGCGTTTCTTGAGATTTTGACCGGGTGATGCCTTCTTTCAAATCGGCAACTTCCACGTTTAAGTAACTATTTTAAAGGCAATTCAATAATAAATTCGCTTCCTTCATTTTCTTTCGTTTCAACTTTAATTTCCCCTCCATGCGCTTTTACAATATCGTAACTCAAACTCAACCCCAATCCTGTACCTACACTAGGTGGTTTAGTTGTAAAGAATGGCTGGAAAATCTTATCAACTACTTTCTGCGGGATGCCATTGCCATTGTCTTTGACAGTTATGGTAATTTTATTATCTGTCCTCTTCGTACGCACTGACACCATTGGTTCGTAACCAGCAACAGCGGATTTCCTTTTTTCATTAACAGCATAAAACGCATTATTATATAAGTTCAACAACACTCTACCAAAATCCTGAGGGATAATATTTATTTTGCCAATGCTTGAGTCAAAATCAGTATCCAGTCTTGCGTTGTATGTTTTGTCTTTAGCACGAAGCCCGTGATAGGAGAGATGCAGGTATTCATCAGCAAGTGCATTAATATCCGTTGGCTCTTTTTGACTGGTGGTAGCACGTGAATGTTGCATCATACTTTTGACAATGGCATCGGCGCGCTTTCCGTGATTGAGGATTTTTTGACCGTTATCTATGACACTATTTGCAATTGCATTTGCATCATCAATATTTCCCTTTTTCATTTCATCTTTCATTTCTGCCAGTAATTCATTATTCACTTCTGAGAAATTATTGACAAAGTTTAATGGATTCTGTATTTCATGCGCTATGCCTGCAGTGAGTTCGCCAAGAGAAGCCATCTTTTCGGATTGGATAAGTTGTTTTTGGGTTGCTTTCAGGTTTTCATGGGCTGTTTCAAGCTGTTTATATGCTTTTTCAATCTCTTTTGCTTGCTGCAATTCTCTTTCTCTTGTTTTTGCCCTTTCTCTTTCTATCAGCATTTTTCTGCGGGTGCGATCTGTAAAATATATTGCTGTTATAAAACAGATACTATACAGTGAATAAGCCCACCAGGTTTGCCACCATGGGGGCGCAATGGTGAAACTAAGTGATGCTGGTTTACCCCATCTGCCGTTCAACACTTTACTGCGTACTTTAAATATGTATTCGCCCGATGGCAGGCTGGAGTAAATCTGGCTTTCCGTTTTAGTTGTAAAAACGTTCCACGTCCTGTCTGCACCCTCAAGTATGTAACAATAGTAGGTGCTGTCATTCCTGTACATATCGGCAAGACTGTAATGAAACTGTATTCTATTTTGATCGTAAGGTATACGAAGGTTAGCAGGCATGTTATGCGGCCCGGTTACACTGTCCCACCTTAAGCGTGGCGTCTTTGAAAAGCCAGCTATCACGGGCTTCTGGCCTTTTACATAAAAAGTATCTGCACCCCACAATGTATCCTTGTCCTTAAGCGCAGGTTTGTTCAGAAAATATTGTGGCTGATCCATGATGTCTATACCGGTCAGGTAAGTTGCTCCACGTTCATTTTCTTCTTTTATTTCGCTTTTTATGATAATAGTACCGTCCTCACCCCCCCAAAAGTAGCGTGCATCCGCAGTAACATAATTCGTGTTCCACGATGAATCATTTCTAACTAAATCTTCAGATCTTGCCATGGGCGCTATCTCCCATTCATTATCGTTCCCTTTTGTATCCTCAGCTCTTTTTTTACCACTCGTTGGAGGAGTTATGATGGTTACACCGGTATTAGTACCCGCCAAAACGGAGCCTTTGTGGGATAGAAGGGAATATATCTGGTTGCCTGACAGGCCTTCTGCCTTTGTAATTGCTGTAAACACACTCTTTCTTGTATCTGCAATGTAAAGGCCTATCGCTGTTCCGATCCACATCCTCCCTTTCTCCTCCGGCAATAACAACCTGTACCCGTTATCCCGCAAACCGACAGCCTGGTTTAAATTTACTATAGTTCCATTCCGGGGGTCAATGATATCAAGGCCATTTTTGAGGGTAGCCAACCATATATGACCATCAAGGTCCTGTTGAATATCTGTGATATCATCATCACTCAGCCCCTCAGCGATGCAGGCATGTTTTACAGTAGTTTGGCCAGAATCTATAAAATCCAGTCCCCCTGATCCGGATATCCAGATATTGCCCTCTCTATCCTTTAAAACACCGTACTTAATACCTTGGGTAAGCCCTTCCTTTGCGCCCAAGTGCTCAATAATTTTTTCCCGCTCATTGATTATTTCAATACCGCTATCCGATACAAGCCAAATGCTGCCATCTATTTCCCTGATACTTTGGTTCGCATTACTGCTTAACCCATTACTTTTATTCAGAAACCTTGTCGTATTTTTTTGTTCGTCCAATATCTCAACCCCGTTATCAAGAGTCCCTATCCATATTTTACCATTATGATCTTCCAGGATAGTTGAAATAGCAGACTTGCCCAAATTGAGTATTTGTTTATTGTCGTCTATTACCGATAATAGTTGCCGGTTTTTATTTACAAATCCTCCGGCGGCGTAAAATCTTCCCACCCAAATTTGTTTATTATAATCTTGCAGTAAGGCCACAATCCTGTAATTATTGTCTCCATTCGGATCGGAATATTTGTATTTAAATTTGCCTTTTACGGGATCAAATACTATGAGCCCTTTACTTGTGCCCATCCAAAGACGATTTTTATCATCAGATAAGAGTGCATCACCGTATCCGAGATCTTTAAAATTATAATGAATAATATTGCCGAGTTTCAAATTGACAGCCATCAGGATAGCTGTGTCATTGATATTCTCACTTATCCACAAATTGCCCTTATTATCACCAGTAATATTTGTCAGGCTATCTGTTAGCAAACCGGCCGCTTTGTTTAAATAACTTATTTTATTTTTCTCAGGATCAATGATAAATGCGCCTTTGTCATAAGTAACAAGCCATATATTTCTATGATTATCCTGGAATATATCCATAATACCGAATTGGCTCCGTGGTATTGCAGGTCTTTCATATAAATGTTTAACTGATAAATGTGATGGGTCAATTAAAATAAGGCCTGCTGTACCGGTAACCCAAATATCTCCATTATCATCTTTTAGGATTTTTGATTTTGCAAAACGATGAAAAGAAGTGATCATTTCGCGGAAACGGCTTACGGTTCCACTGGCAAGATCAATCATACCCATCCCCATGCTGCCCATTTCTACAT
>JAJPJP010000246.1 GCA_021324175.1 Chitinophagia bacterium | reverse complement strand
TTTGTGCACGAATGCCAGATCCCGACAAAAGTGCGAACAGGAAAAATATGAATCTTTTGCTTATTTGCATCTGGTCATGTCCCGCAAATCTAAACCAAACCAGATTAGACACCTCAGGTCCGTTGCAAAAACGCCAACTCAAAGATTTGAGCAATGATAGTTGATCAGCGAAATAAAGAGGGGTCCAAGACAACGTATTTGATGGATTCGCCCTTTCGCGGCAGAGAATACGAGTAACTTATATGGAGCATGCCATCCGCAGTTTGTATCACGCAAGGATAGGAAAAACTTCCGTGGCCTTTTTCCACCTGTTCAAGGGCACGTTTCCATTTCCAGGTTTTTCCTTCGTCATTAGATAAATAGATGCTGATGCGGTATCGGCCATCGCCTATGTCGTCACCCACAAATACCCAGCGACCGTCACGCAATACCAACAATTCAACGCTGGCGGTATTTGGAATATCAATTTTTGACGCCGCTGTCCAGGAATTACCTGTGTCCAGGGATTCACTGACCTGGACGCGATTGGGTTCTTCGCCGTTGTCTCGCATATAGGCGACTATATTTCCATCTTTTTTTTGAACTAACGCAGGCTGGACATTTCCCCTGCCGACGATCGGCAAGCTCGGTCTCCAGTTTTCGCCGTCATTGTCAGAAATTGCAACCAATGACATACTATAGCCATCCGAATAAAGCGGAAGAAGGATGCGGCCGTTGGATAAACGAAGCGGTTTTATGCGGGTCATCCATCCAAGACTTCTCTTGGCCAGATCTCGGCTTGCCGATATGATCGAGTCACCGAAGCGGGGAGCAAACCCCAAAGTCGCATTCCTATTGGTTCCATGTCCTGGGTATTTAGCAGCGACTTCGTTTGCAAAACGATCATCCGGAGCAAGCAGGATTTCATCCTGCCAATCCCATGAAGGTGCACCATCGCCCGTATAGTTCATCGAGGTCCGATAACGCAATAGCGAATATTCCCATTTATGGGCTAAAACGGCAATCCAAACCAGGAATAACTTGTTCTTCGAATTGAGGAACAGCACAGGGTTGCAATCGGGCAGGTCAGGCGAATCTGCCATCAGGAACGGTTCAGACCAGGTGGTCGAACCTTTCTTTAGCCTGGCACCCATGATCCGCACATCGCTTGCTTCTCTTTCACCGCTACCCTGGTACCAAACCGCCAGAATGTCGCTATTTGGCAAGCTTACGATGCTGCTTGCATGCGCATGTTGCGGTTGGAGCGGAAATATAAGTGTTTCGAAGACCGGTTTTATTTTATCTTCCCATGGCTGCGCATGCACAGCTCCGGTCAGAGTAATCGGGAGGACAAAAGAAACCAAAAATTTGTGCATGATGAGTCATTTGTCGGCATCGGAATTCCAAACTAATTTTCGATACCTTCAATAAACTTAAAATTAATTTTCCAACTGTAATCAAGGGCAATGGACTCAGTCAAAAAAAAGTTTGTGCCGGTGATGCTCACGCCCTTCGACACGGACCTGTCCATTGACGATTGCGCACTTGACGCCCTGGTCGAATTTTATCTTAGGGCAGGAGCCGACGGGTTGTTTGCCAATTGCCTAAGTGGCGAAATGTTCAGCATCACTGATGAAGAAAAACTAAAACTCGTAAGCAAAGTCGTTAAGCGCGTTGATGGGAGGGTCCCGGTAGTCGCGACGGGGTCATTCGGTATTTCTCGGGAGGACCAGGTCCAGTTTATAAATAAAGTTCACGACGCTGGCGCGCAGGCTGTGATCCTTATTACAAGTCATCTGGCAACATCCGGCGAATCGGAGAAACTCTTCCTCGATCATTTTGATTGTCTTGAAAGGAAGACAGGTAAGATCCCGCTGGGGCTTTATGAATGCCCTGCACCATACAAAAGGATCGTCCCTAAGGATTCTTTTTCTAAACTTCTTGCCTCAGACCGTTTAGTTTACCACAAGGACACTTCTATTAATTTCGAGAGCGTTTTTGAGAAGTTGGAAGTTTTGAAAAATTCCGGAAATACCTTGCTGGAATTTTATGACGCTCATACCCCAAATGCTTCAAAATCATTGCAGGCAGGCGCACGGGGTTTGTCTGCAATTTCAGGAAATTTTTATCCGGAGATCTTGATTTGGCTTTGCTGCAATGCAATGAATCCGGACCAAAGAAGTGACATTTCCTGGCTTCAGTCAGAATTGACCAGAGTCGATCCTTTAATTCACCAGGCTTACCCGCTAAGTGCAAAATATTTTCTGCGAAAGAGAGGTTTGCCTTTGAAGCTTAACAGTCGCTCATGGAATTTGGATCTCACTGGTGGCCAGCTTCGGATCCTGGATCAAATCCACGATGATTTTTTGCGTTGGTGCGAACGTCTGAAAATAATTCCGGCGATTTGAATACGCCATCCCTCATATGGTAAGACAGCTGGGTATTATTGACCTTTTCATCGTCGCAGTCTACCTGCTTGCCATGGTCGCAATGGGAATTTATTTTTCGCGTCGCAACCGGAGCATTGACTTATTTACCCGGGCAGCGGGCAAGATACCGCAATGGGCAGTCGGTCTCTCCATGTATGCCACTTTTCTCAGCAGCAATACCTTTCTCGGTGTGCCGGGAAAAGCCTTTGGTTCAGATTGGAATTATTTTGTTTTTAGCCTTTCGATGCCCATTGCAGCATGGATAGCCACCCGTTATTTTATTCCTTTTTACAGAAGCAGCGGTGAAATTTCAGCTTATACGCATTTTGAAAAACGATTCGGGGTATGGGCGCGGCAATATGCAGTGATTTGTTTTCTCCTGACTCAATTGGCGAGGATGGGTTCGATTTTTTTTGGCGTCGCACTCACGATGCAGGTGCTGACGGGGCTTTCCTTGCAATCAATCATCATTTCAACGGGACTCATTATCATCATTTACACCCTCCTGGGAGGTATACAGGCGGTGATTTGGACGGAAGTTGCCCAGGCATTCATCAAAACTGCCGGTGCAATATTAATCCTAATTGTGATCTGGAATAGTATTCCTGGCGGAATTACCTCGATACTCGAAACCGCTAAGTCAGCCGATAAGTTAAGCCTGGGTAGTTTAAAACCCGATTTCACAATATCTTCTTTCTGGGTTGTTTTGCTTTACGGGATTTGCATAAACCTGAACAATTTTGGCATGGATCAAAATTATGTGCAGCGATATCACGTAACGGGCTCAGCGAAAGATGCTGCAAGTTCAGTATGGTTATGCGTTAAACTATACGTGCCGGTTTCACTCCTGTTTTTCATGATCGGCACGTCTCTCTATGCCTGGTATCAACTTCATCCGGAAATGATCGATGCGATCCGTATCCGGGTTGTAGAGGCTGGATTGAGATCACACGCAACGCCCAAGCAAGTTTCACAATTGGCCGCATCCCTGCAACCCCAGGACTATGGCGATAAAATATTGCCGGATTTTATGGCTCGCATGTTACCGACCGGCCTTATCGGTTTACTCGTGGCCGCGATTCTTTCTGCGGCAATGAGCACCATAAGTTCAGGAATCAACGCTTCGGCTACTGTTTTTACCGTTGACATTTATAACCGGTTTCGAAAAAGATCACTGTCTTCAGCAGGTGCTTTTCGCATTGTCCTGGCAGCCACTCTGATTGTCGGACTGCTTTCGATCTTTGCTGGCCTTGCCTTAATCGGCGTTACCAGTATCCTGGATACCTGGTGGCAACTATCGGGGATTTTTGCCGCTGGAATGTTGGGGCTTTTCCTACTCAGCCTAGTGAGCAGGCATACGGGGAACATCGAGGCCCTGCTCGCCACCATTGTGGGCATCCTGGTTATAGCCTGGATGACTTTTTCCTCATTGATACCTCTTCGTTACTCCTTCCTGCGCAGCCAGTTTAACGCCAACATGATCATTGTGATCGGAACACTTTCTATTTTCCTGGCGGGGGTATTGTTTACGGGAATCCGCGCGAAAAAAATGCACAAAAGCGTATAACAAGAAAATTTGATATTCCTCGCATATTGCCGGGCACTGATTTAAAATTGCCTATTGGCGCAAATCTTGGGGCGATTCATAGGATTACCTGCCGCGGATGTGCTGGTTTAAATCCTCCTCATCGTTCACTCAATTCACAGTATGGAAGCAAAGAATACTTTATCGCTCGGGGCAATGTTAACCTTTGTTTGTCTGGCAAGTTGTGCCAATAATCAACAGTCGAATGTGAAAAATTATTCCGAGTCCCTGCCATCGGTTGAAACAAAATCACCAAACAGCAACTACAAACCCGCATTCAGTGCACAAACACGAACAGCGGGTGCAAAAACGAATACACCTTTCAAAGTGGACAAGATTGCCCAAAAGCTTGGATATCCTTTTGCGATCGTAGCCATGCCTGATGGGAGGCTGATGGTTACCATTAAGTCAGGTTATATGGAAATTCATGGCAAAGACGGGGCGTTTATCAAAAAGATCACGGGGTTCCCAACGGTTTTCTATGAAGGTCAGGGCGGCCTACTTGATCTGGCATTCGATCCGAATTTTAGCGATAACAAGGTGATCTATTGGAGCTATTCGGAAAAATATCCTCCCGGAAGCCTGACGACTGTAGCCAAGGGAAAATTGAATGAGGCTGAAGGCAAGGTCGAAAATGTTGAGGTTATTTTCCGCGCGACCCCTGCCGTCAACAGCAGCCTGCAGTTTGGGTCCCGGTTGGTTTTTGACAAGGATGGAAGCCTTTTTGTGAGTGTCGGTGAAAGGTTTATTCCAGAGGCAAGAGTCCAGGCCCAGGAGCTAAACTCGCATCTTGGGAAAATTTTAAAAATAACTACTGAGGGAAAACCTGCGCCGGGAAATCCGTTTCTAGATCATCCGGGGGCCATGCCTGAGATTTTTTCTTACGGACATCGGAACCCCGAAGGGCTTGAAATAAATCCGGTAACGGGAGAACTATGGGAATCGGAGTTTGGTCCGCGGGGCGGTGATGAAATAAACATCATACGCGCGGGGAAAAATTATGGCTGGCCCATTATATCATATGGCATCGAATATAGCGGCGAAAAAGTGGGAGAGGGCATACAACAGCATGTCGGAATGGAGCAACCGGTTTATTATTGGGACCCGGTTGTGTCACCAAGCGGCATTTGTTTCTATAAAGGCAACAGCATACCCGAATGGAAGGATAATTTGTTTGTCGCCTGCCTGAGCGGTCAGCATCTCGACCGCCTTGTAATCAAAAACAATAAAATTGTTGGCGAAGAGAGGTTGCTCGCAGACAAGAATCAACGGATTCGCGATGTCACCTATTTCGATAATATGCTTTATGCCATCACAGACGATGGTGATATTTATCGAATTAGTAAAAAGTGACGCAACGGGGTTTTGGCCCACAGCGTTGTTTGCAATTTGACGACTCCTGCCATTCTATTTCGAAGGATAGATGAATTGAGTCGAATTTTCCACCATTTTTATCGGACGCACTTCTATCCTAGCTCCTTTTTTAAACATGAATTCGGGGTTGCGCTTGGCGATTTCGATGGCTTCATCCATATCTTTTGCGAGGATGTGATAGTAGCCAACCTTAATTTCCTTTGTTTCGTTGTAAGGGGTCTCGCTGAAATTGCCGGGGACGCCTGAAATTATTTTACCATCCCTCACCAGTGGTTGCGCGCTCCTGAGATTTCCATTTTTCAGTAAACCTTCAATATAAATCTGGCACGCTTTGATAAAAGTTTGCTCGCTGTCAGGCGGCAAAACGGCATTGGCGTCAGCATCATTTTTTACAAATAGCATGAACTCTTCCATATAATTTATTTAGGTGCAAGTGATTCGCAGCATGTTTGAGAGCCCAAAAGGCGCATTTTGATTCAGCCTAATTTATTTCACATTAAACCCCCCATTAAATATAATGATTTAAGAGGCTGAAATTTGTTCGCCAATTCAAAACTTCTCCGCGCAACCAAACGAGGCATCATTATTCATTGTAATTCGATCAGAAATAAACGCTCGGTGAAGTACATCAGGCAAATACACTTCTTTGCTTGCATGGTGAACAATTTGAGCAGTTGTTGGTTATTTGATGCGTTGACATGCTGTGCCAGTAAACGAAACATTATCTGTTTAAGGGCGGAAATCGTCTTTCAGGCATTGATTTGAAGATAGTCGCCAAAAATTAATAAATTTAACCATGTATTGCAACGGCTTTCCGCCCCGTTGGCAGACAGGCTCGATGAATAGCGGAGATAGACCGAAACTGCTAACAAGATGTCCCAGCTAAAAGCGTCCGATTTGTTACTTAGACGATTCCTTAAGAAAGACAACCATCCGGGATCAGTCGGAGAACCTCGCCAATCCTTTTTAAGCCTCGTTCTCTGGGCCATCCGTCTTGCGCGCCCATACAAAAAATGGGTGCTCATCATACTTTTTGCCATGTTGCTGGAAACTGTCGCAAGCCTTGCGACACCCTGGCCTTTGAAAATCATCATCGATAATGTCGTTGGCCAACACGCATTACCGGGCTGGCTGGCGTGGCTTGATCACCTTCTAAAAGCGGGAAGTAAATTTCAACTGGCGACCCTGGCGGCTATGTTCTATGTGCTGATCACAATTATCGGCTCATTTGCAGGCTATATAGAGAACTATTTTAATGAAAGCGTTGCCCAGTATGTGGCCAATGATCTGCGAAAAAAGATGTACCATCATCTTCAATTGCTCTCGCTCTCATATTACGATTCACACCAAACCGGAAAGCTGCTCAGTACGATTACCGCCGATGTATCGACTATCCAGGATTTCGCTTCTTCAACCCTGCTGGGTATACTGGTTGACGCGTTGACCATCGTCGGGATGCTTTTCATCATGTTTTATATCAACCCCGGTTTTACACTTATTGCCCTCACTGTCATGCCTTTTCTGCTGCTTTTTGTAAGCCGGTTCAAAAAAGCCATGAAAAAAGCCACGCGGGAAGTAAGGAAGGACCAGAGCAATATGTTCACCGTTTTACAGCAAGGGCTGGAATCAATCCGTGCTGTCAACGCATTTGGACGCCAGAAACTCGAAGAAGATCGACTGAGCAAAGTTAGCCGCGAGACAATCATGGCCTCCCTTCATGCCCGCAAGATAAAGTCGGCTCTTTCTCCCATCGTGACCAGTGTTGTTTCCGTCTGCACAGCACTTGTCCTGTGGCATGGCACCGACCTTGTTTTGACGCGCGCCATGACAGTGGGAGCGCTGACTGTTTTTTTGTGGTACATGAACAAGTTCTTCAGCCCCATACAGGACCTGGCCAAAATGACCAATGCCGTTGCTCAGGCTGCTGTGGCCCTTGAAAGGATCCAGTCAATCCTGGAAGTCGATTCGATTATACCGCAAAAGCCAGATGCAAGAGATCCCGGCCGGCTCAAGGGCAATATCCAGTTCGACAATGTTTGTTTTGCTTACGACACTGAGTCGCCAATACTTCATAACGCCAATTTTAGTATCAGCAGCGGCCAACGGATCGGGATTTGCGGTCCCACTGGCAGTGGCAAATCCACCGTGGTAAGTTTGATCGCCCGGTTCTATGACCCGACAAGCGGAAGCATTATTATGGATGGGGATGACATCACAAACTACCAGCTCGACGCCCTGCGTAACCAGATTGGCTATGTCTTGCAGGATACGGTCCTGTTTTTTGGTTCGATTAGGGAAAATATCGGTTATGGCAGACCAAACGCAACTGATGAAGAAATCATAGAAGCGGCAAAATTGGCGCACGCGCATGACTTCATCAGCAGAATGCCGCACGGTTATGACACGCTGGTTGGCGAGCGGGGGGTAACTCTATCCGGCGGTCAGAAGCAGCGGATCGGCATAGCGCGGGCTGTAGTAAGAAACTCACCTATCCTGATTCTCGATGAACCAACGGCTGCTCTCGATACCGAATCCGAAAAGATCGTAATGGACGCACTTGAAAGACTCATGGAGGGCCGAACGGTTATCACAATTGCCCACCGGCTTAGCACCATCAGGGACGCCGACAAGATCATTGTGATCGAAAACGGTTGCGTCGTTGAGGAAGGAACTCATGACGAGTTGTTGAGCAAGGGCGAGCTGTATGCAGAACTCTATAATGTTCAAAATACGAGCGATCATTCTTTGCATAAAGCAAATTGACCGCTAGTTTATTGTTAAATTGCAGCCTTATGTCGCATCGGTCTATTTTAATACTGCCTGATGATACCGGGCAGGCTATTGTCCATGCAATCGACTTAGCAGAGAAATCGATTCTGATCAAGATGTTTCTTTTCTCAGACCCCAGCCTCATCAAAGCGGTCGTTGCGGCAAGGGGCCGGGGTGTCCAGGTGCGGGTCATGCTGAACCCTGCAAGGAGAAGTGGCGAGGAAGAAAATGAAGAAACCCGGCGCGTGCTGGAAGAAGCCGGCATCGAGGTGCGGGACACGAACCCAAGTTTTGTTCTCACCCACGAGAAGTCCATGGTAGTTGATGAAAAAGTCGCTTTTGTAAAATCCCTGAACTGGGAAACCAAGAATTTAACTGAAACCAGGGACTACGCAATTATCACCCATCATAAGCAGGAAGTAGAGGAAATAGTCCTTTGTTTCGAAGCCGACTGGAACCGCCGGGAATTTGATCCCGGGATTAACGCGCACCTCATCTGGTGCAGCAATAATGGCCGAACGAGGATCGCTAATTTTATCGATGAAGCGAATCACTCCCTATTTGTCCAAAACGAACGGTTCCAGGACCTTGTGATCATCGAGCGTCTGGTGAGAGCCGCCAGCCGCGGGGTCAAAGTCCATGTCATGGCGCGCCCTCCGCACACGCTCAAAATGGAGAAGCTTGTAGAAGGAGTCGGGGGTCTGAGGATCATGGAAGACGTAGGCATCAAAATTCACAAGCTTAAACATCTCAAGCTGCATGGAAAAATGTTGCTTGCCGATCATACAAGGGCGATCGTTGGATCAATAAACCTCACCCCGGGGAGTTTTGACCATCGGAGGGAGCTGGCAATTGAAGTTCATGATCCTGAGGTCATCGAAAGACTTTCTGAAATTGCTAAGGCTGATTGGGTGAATTCCCATGCAATGGATCTCTCCGACAGGGGGTTGCTTGAAGATCTTGAAACCCATGAAGTTGATGGGGTCGATAAATTGGTGCTGGATGAAGATGAACTCCCGAAAAAAAAACATCATGATCTATGATCAGATCAGCGCCGTAACCAGGTAGGCTAATACTGAAATGGCAGTTCCATACATGAATATGTCGTAGGATATCCGCAAGAGCTTGAACTTGCGCCCCAGCACTCTTCCCTGCCAGTAAATATCCTTGATCAGGGTTCCGTAGAGGAATTCGCTATCATCCATCATTTGCCTCATCCCGTATTCAAATTCTTTTAGAGGCATTTTGTAAAAGCTGCCGAAAAAAAGCAGGTTCACTTTTTTGGAGTGAACGTCCTCGCGGGTAAATGTTCCGCCGAGGACCCGGGGCCTGGTGGCCAAAACGCTGTAAATAATCGTCAAGATGTTTACGCTGAGCAACAATACCGTGGGCGCTATCAGCCTTGGGTTCAGTGCCAATTTTCCTACTCCAATAATTAGTCCAATAGCAACGGAAATGATGATCGAGTTAACCGAAATCATGATAAAAGCCTTGTTATCTCCCATCACGCTGAGCGCCTGGTGATTGGAAGAAGAGTTCTGGAACATTGTTTCAACGCCGCGGAGATGATGGTTGGTAACTTTTTTGGATCCCAGGATTTTATCAGAAGTTTTTTTAATAGAGCCGGAAATGGCAAGATTTGCAGGATGTGTTTGTAAGACTTTCTCTTCCTGCTTGTGCTTTAACTTTTTGAGGTTTTCGTTCTTTATGGCATCCAGCAGGGTTTTGCAATATTCGGTATGGTAATGATGCTTTTCAAGTAAAGCAATCGATTTTGCCCGCCATTCCTGGCCAGTCATGCGTACGTTGGACAAAGACTCCAGTTCGCGTCTTACCTGGCGATTTATTTCAATAAACTCATGAGTGCCAAAATTAAAAAGGTCGGCATCGCAAACTATTTTTTCAACAAGCGTGACAGGCGTTTGGGGCAATTTGGTGGCAAGAATGCAACCTCGGATCTCGCCGATGTCTTCCCGATCCACACCAAGGGCGGACAGAAATTCCCCCGCGATTTCAGCGCTTTTAAGTTCGTGATCTTCGAGACCTCCGACTAAGATGCCGGTATCATGAAACCAAACTGAGGCGCACACGATAAAATGCTTTTGCTGGTCGAGATCATAGTGGCTATTAATCCGGTTGACCGCCTCAAGGATCTTTAGAGTATGGTTTAAGTTATGATAATATAAATGGTCGAGGGGATGCTCCAGGAAGAATTGAATCGAGAACTCAGAAACTTTTTTCAGGAGATCCTGATAGTTCATGGTCAGGCCATTTCGGTTAATAAAACTCTAATATACTTTTCTTTTTGCATTAATGAATTTTGACGTAATTTAAACGCAAGTGAGAAGACCGCTTGAGTTGAAATGCTCGAATTGAACACCGCATGATCCAGCGAGAGCGACGGATTATGCCTGTCATCATTTGGCAACTCCTGTTTCGGCTTTCGGGGTCTGATTAACAATATCGAAATTTAAAAATGTAATTTAACCTTAAAATAACCTAAGCGTGAAACATTCATTCAACTTGTTCTTTGTCTTCCTGGGAATTCTCGGGACTTTGACCTCACAGGCCCAGACGGACCATTTTAGCAGAAAAAAGTTTTTCAGCGATTCCTCCACGGTCGACGTTAATATTGTCTGTAACATGGGTAGACTTTTCCGGTCGAATCCTCAGGGATTTACGGTTCCTGCAACATTGTCGATGAAACTTCCCGACGGCTCATCTATAAGCAGTCAGGTTCAACTCGAAATCAGGGGCCATATGCGACACGACTACTGCTATGTGCCGCCATTAAAAGTTACCTTCGAAAAGAATGCTGCACTTGGATCCTTGAAATCGCTCAAGCTCGTTAATGAATGTAAGGTTTCACAAACCTATGACCAGTATCTTTTGAAGGAATACGTATGCTATAAAATTTATAACCTTATCAGCGATATGAGCTTTCGGGCCCGGTTGCTAAATGTCACCTTTACGGATAGTTCCGGGAAGAAGAAGCCGCTAACCGAACATGGATTTTTGCTGGAAGACATCAAAGATGTTGCCAAGCGAAACGATTGCGAACTGTACCGGAAATCAGAACTGCAAACCGAGCAGACTAACCGGAGACAAATGACAGTTGTTGCCATTTTTGAATACCTCATAGGCAATACAGACTGGGCAGTACCGGTCAATCACAATACCAAGTTAATCTATCTCCCGAAGGACTCGGCAAACAAGCCCTTCGTCGTTCCTTATGATTTTGACTATGCCGGTATTGTCAACACAGAATACGCCGTTCCTGACGAACGCCTGGATATCGAAAATGTGCGACAACGCCTTTACAGGGGATACCCAAGAACTATGGTTGAGCTTAATGACGTGCTGGAAGTATTTAAGGCCAAAAAGGCGGAAATTTACGATATGGTTAAAAATCTTAAGGAGCTTACACCAAAAAGCAAAAATGATATCACCTCATACCTTGATGACTTTTATAAGAGCATCAATAAGCAGGGCGACATTAAATCGATATTTATTGACAATGCCCGGCGTGAATAGGGGCCCGAGGGTAGGACATTGTTTGCGGCAATGATTAGATATGAATATGAGGATGCAGTTGACCGGTGTCCGATTCCAGGTCGTAACTAAACTTTCTGCAAGTTCGCTGGCGCGTGCATGCTCGGTAATATTCTCACGAATTGGTCTCAGCAAAAAAAAGCCCGTCGTGGCAGCCAGAAAAATCATCAGGAACTCCAGAAAATATTGCTTAAATTTTTTTGTTCGTGTGGCAGTTCGGAATGATGATGCGCTTCTATAGTCGCAAGGAGGGTTTTGTCTTTTATTGTCGGTTTTTCATAAAGTGGTATAAAAATGCGACTGCAAAGCCGATAACCACGTATAGCAATAACTTAAACAGACGATATTTTGTGTTACTGGTCATATTTGAAGCGGTAACCTTTGGAGGCGGTAAATGTAAAGCTTGATGACGGATTGCGGGAAATTATTTAGCCCAAGTGCATTCACGGCTGGCAAAACTCGAGATCTTTAATATTGCCCAACTTTGCCTTTGACCGATTGGAAGAGCTTTCGCGAATCGAATCCTATTCATTATTTGGGCATAAAACCGGAATGCGATTCGTGAAAGGGTTTGCGCGGACTGAGACGCATCCGCTCTTCGATTCGTTCTGCCAGCCATTGAAAATATTCTCCAAGAAATGGATCGGGTTGCTTACGGCGGAGATCCGAAAAGAGGGTCTTGTACTTGTCCCAGGTGGTTGTTACAAAAGAACCCAGCGTCTTATCTACCAGGTCCATGCCGATCAGTCCTTCAGCGACCATTATCCCCAGCGATTCCATTTCTTGCGCATATTGCATAAACCTGGCTCTTTCGCTCGTCGGCATTTCCATGAACTCTTCCCGGGTGGGCGGCAGGTTCGAGATGGAAACATAAGCCATGAGCTCGGCAAATTCGCGGGATTGGAATTCCCTGAGCGCCTCCAGCGTCAGGCGCTCGCGGCGATCCCTGGAGGCGGTGCGAACCTGGGCAATTCCGAATATCAGACCCACAATAAAAGAGAGGGCGAGAGCTACATTGGCAATCACTGCGATCTGGTCGCTCGTCATAACTATGATGGTTAGGTGATGAAAAGCGGGTTTCATTCCGAAAATAGATTTTTTCAGGGAGATTTCTCTGGAATTGCTTTTTTTAATTCGTAACTTTCATTCGAACCAAAACAGAGCGTATGCACGACGCAACAACCTACAAGTTGCTTGGTCACTTGTATCAAATCGTTCCAGCGCAGGAATCCCAGTCAACCATTTCAAAGGAAGTATTTTCAGAAGAAAACAATGCTGCACTGGATGCTTCACTTCACGAACTTGTTGATGAGGGTTATGTGTATGAATGGCGGGGAATTGCCGAGAATTCCGCAGAATACGGAATGACCCCCAAGGGGATTGTTTTCTACGATCATTACCTGGAAGATAGTAAACACCCGCTTGCACTGACCATTAATAGGGAGCCGCCAGAACCTGTTATCGAAAAGATAGAACGGGCCGCCCTGGCCGAATCCGCCGCTTCCCAAGACCAAGACCAGGAGCAGAAACGTCCGTTCAGTATTTGGCGTATTATCCCGGTCATCGTCCTGATCATTTTCGCAGTCGGCCTGGTTTATGTCATTACACGCCTCCGAAATAAGTGACACTTGTAAAAAGCTGAAAACCGCATCGTCACAGATTCATAAACCAAAAACTGGAACTTCATGAACCTGGTTACTACGAAAACCGGTCTTGACTCAAGGGCGGCTTCCGGAAGGATTCGGTCAGTGGATATCCTTCGAGGTTTGATTATGGTTCTGATGGCGATAGACCATGTTCGGGTTTATTCAGGTCTGCCGGCAGGCGGAAATGACGTGGGCATTTTTCTTACACGATGGATCACCAATTTCTCCGCTCCCGGTTTTGCTTTTTTTGCCGGAACAGGCGCATATCTATACGGACAGAAACTAAAAAATACAGACTCACTGAGCCGCTACCTTTTCACCAGGGGATTGTTTATTGTAATCCTTGAACTCACCCTCTTGCGGTTTGGGTGGACCTTTAATTTCAGTTATTCGTCATTTACCCTGGCGGGCGTTCTCTGGATGCTGGGCTGGTGCATGGTGATCATGGCAGTTATGGTCAGAATGAAGCCCGTTACGGTAGGCATCATCGGTCTGGCTATTATCGCTTTTCAACAGGTTTTCCGGCTTGTGCCTTTGGTTATACCGCCTGCAATGCGGCAACATTTTGGCTGGTTCTGGGAATTTATATATTCGTCGAGGCTTGACAGCTTGCCAGGAATCGCCGTGCTTTATGTTATTGTACCCTGGATAGGGGTAATGGCGGCGGGCTACGGCTTTGGTAAGATCCTGTTGTTGCCTCAGGACACACGCCACAAGGCCTGCCGCATGATTGGTATCGCCGCTATCCTGGTTTACCTCGTTGTCGGTACGATTGTGATTTTGATGCAGCCACATAAAGAAGGTTCGCCTCCATTTATCTTCCAACTCCTCAGGCAGCAAAAATACCCGGCGTCACAGCTTTTCCTCCTCATGACATTGGGTCCGCTCATTCTGCTTATACCCTGGGCTGAAAAGGCGAGGGGATTTGTAGCGCGCACCCTGGACGTATTCGGTCGCGTACCTCTGTTCTTTTACATCATGCACATATTCCTGATTCATGGAACAGCACTGGCTGCCAATTGGCTGATAAAAGGTTCAACTCACCAGGAATGGTATAGCACGGCACCTTTTACCGAAATTGACAAGGCAGATCAGTGGGCGCTGGTTGAGCTCTACATTGTATACATCATCGATTTAATCATTCTCTATTTTTTTTGCGATTGGTATGCCGACCTCAAGTCGCGCCATCGGGACAACAAATGGCTTCGATATGTTTGAATCGGCATCGGCCTCAATCCGTGTTTTAAAATAGCAAAAGTTCGATGCATCCGGCGAATGCGAATATAATTTTAAAATCATTTTGTTATTACCCTTTTATTGCGAATTGTCGGCGAAAGATCAGCGGCGCGGGTTTTGTTCAGGAAAACATAATACACACTTTTGGTGTGTTATCAGAGCAAACACTTACTCCCGCTGTTTTCACGGCGGGGGCTTTTTCAACCGGCAATGTCGAAACATCGTGTTCTGTCCGTGATTCATTGTCGCTTAACTTAGCCGTATGAAAAAAATTTCCCTTTTAGGAACGGGCAAGATGGGTACCGGCATTGCCGTCTCTC
>JAJPJP010000200.1 GCA_021324175.1 Chitinophagia bacterium | reverse complement strand
TCCCGGCACATCGCCTCGGCTTTTCATCTTATTTAGCATGCTCAGAACCTCCTTATTGCAAAACTTACCGCCAATTTCATTTTCCTCGCACATGCGCTGGAGGGGGATACTTAAATTTATAAATTCATAGATCCAGTCCGCTATATGCAAATGGCTCTCATTCCTTGAAATATAGTATACATCCGGATCTTCTTCCTGCTCGTTCATGAGATCCGGTTCTTCAACAAGCTTTGCAAGAATATTAAATTCATCCCAAAGTTCGATTGGCAGAGCGTTTCCGCAACGGTCGCAGGTCACTTCGATCGATCCGGCGACCTCGAATTTCAACAACATGAATCCATTCTTCTTATCGAGAGCAAGCTTGACGACAACGTTACAATTTTTGAAGTCTTGTTGCTGATATGCCTCAAAGAACCTGTCTGTGATTCGATATTCGAACTCATGGACTCCCGGCTTCAAACCAACAAATGGTATTTCAAATTCCCTTCTGTTGCTCATGAGTACTTTTTAAGGTTTGCGAAGGTACTACAATTTTACCATTTTCCGGCAGGTTTTTTTGACCAATAAAATCCACTATGGATTGATGCCGAGAAGTTTACAAAGGGCGCACCCAGATATTTTTATAGCTAATCGGCTCGCTTTTGTCGCCATGTGCCTGTAACTTGATTGGGCTTGCTCCGTGTGCCTTGTAAAAGGGTTTGCCGATATACAATGTCTGCCCGCTCAACTCATAATGATCTTGAATCAGGACGCCATTTTGCAACACCGTGACAGTCGCAGGCGATTTTAAGGAACCATCTTCATTAAACCGCGGTGCCTTCCAGATGACATCATAGGATTGCCACTCACCTGGTTTTCGGCAGGCATTTGCAAGTGGGATTGCTTGCTTGTATATGCTTCCGGCCTGCCCATTGACATATGTCGGGTTATTATAAGAATCCAATACCTGCAGTTCATACCCTTCGTCACCTGCACCGGTGGATGCCAAAAAGACACCACTATTACCTCGTGCCTGACCTGATCCGGTGATATTTTCGGGTATTCGCCATTCAATATGCAGCTGATAATCGAGAAAAGATTGCTTTGTCCTGATATTGCCTCCGGTTTTATCAACTGTAATTATTCCATCGGCCACCTTCCATGTTGCAGGCTTGGTGGAATCATTTACCGACTCCCATTGATCGAGGTTTTTGCCATCAAAAAGGACTATTGCGTCCGATGGAGGATCGCTATTGGTTTTACCCGATGTAACGACCGGTGGCACAGGACTGTAAACTTCTGTCAATTTTGGATCACGTTGTTGGGCTGATGCCGTATTAGCTGCTAAAAAAAATAAGGATGCCAGACAAAGAAATTTACTCCTGCAAGGATTTTGATTCATGATAGGAAATTTGATATGATGAAATGAAGAAACAAGTTAAGATAAAAATGACAAAACAAACGATCAATCAATGCTTGAATCCGTCGATATTTTCCAGGAGAATAAAAGGCGGGTTGTTCTTCCAGTCGACAGAAGATTTTATGTTCGACGGTCCAACGGCAAAGTTCCCCAGTATTATGTCATTTTTTCCGTTCCCATTCAAGTCGCCTGCGTCCATTGTCAGCCAACGACCCAATTTCCCATCTGAAAGAGTTTGTGGTTCAAATTGGAGATTTCCCTTGTTGTGCAAAAAGACGAATCCTTCTTCCGGATGGTTTTTATAATCTCCAAAAAACGATATAGTGGCGATGTCTGGCTTCCCGTCACCATCAAAATCTTTCGCGATTGCTTTGTAGCATCCGTCAATATGGAAAAAAAACTTCTGCTTAAAATTAAATTTACCATCGTTTAAAAAAACGTATACTCCATGATAGGGCTTTAATACCCTGGAAAAGTCTGCATTGTCACCGCACGTATAAATGATGTCAGGGAATCCGTCGCCGTTCAGATCGGCAAGCGAAAATGAGGATGAACCATAAACTGGCGGAAACCGAAGTACTTCGCGCTGATCAAAGTTCCCATGGCCACGATTGGTGAAAAGAAAGATTCCTTCTTCGCCTTGCGCAAATAAAGCCCATATATCCGGCAAACCGTCATGATTATAGTCGTCGACGTAAACATGAATTGTGCCGGGAAAAGCCCGCAAAATACGTCGTTTGAATTTGCCATTCCCCAGGTTCTCCATCCACGAAAGTGCTCCCGTGAGGTTGCCGAATTCACACACCAAATAATCCATCTTACCATCTTTGTTCAAGTCGGATTCAGCAATTTGGACCGGCCTAGCAAGTTTGTCGAAGAGGGGTGTGGGCCGTTTCTTCAATTTGCCACCCGGAAAAACGTCCACAATTTCCGCGCTTCCCAGCTTTTCGTCATTTGGATTGATATTTCCTATGTTGCAGATAATCCACTTATTTTTTTCCATGTCGATGTCGACGATCGGTCCTCCGACGGCAATCGAATCGAGGGGCCTGAGATGCTTGTCAAACAGGACTAATTTTTTGGAAATCGCATCGCAGACTATAATTCTGTTTGTCGAGGGGTCTATCTTCACAAAACAGGAGGCGGGCGAGTTGGATTTGTACGAGGGCCAGTATACGGAAAAGAGGTCGAGGTTATTTCGGATTGTATCGCCTCCACGCCATACAGCCAAAGTATCGGGCGCTGAACTGGCATAATAGTCGATAATAGACTGCCATTGTGAAAATGTGATAATTGGCTGCGATGGATAATAGTTGCGACTAACATTTGGATCCGATCGCCGGGAAGGATAAATCTTGTCGCCATAGGCAAAGATACCCAGGTGTGGCCCCATGGCCGGAAGCACACCCGTTATCCATGTTTTCTTGTCGAGAAGCGAAGGGTCCGGAAGCATGTGACAGGATTGGCAATAGCTGGCAGCGAGGGTTTTTCCCTGTTGTTGATCAGTGTCTGGTGCTGGCCTCGACTGGTGACCTCCTCCGCAGGAAACGCAAGCAATACTGACAATACTAAAAATATGGAACCCTGTCGTAACCGTTTTTAGCATTGATTTTGCTTGTTGGTGTTGGAAGCCTGGCAGCCTGTGCCGCCTCCGAAACGCGGGGATATACCCGTTAGAGACATAAACATACGCAGGGTGAGCATAAAAGGTTCGGTTTTTTTACTAAATGCCGTATGATGTTATGACTGGATGAATAAGCGGGTCTTGATTCGCTATTATCAACAAATACACGGCATTTTCAGGCATTTAGAAAGACGTCAAGGTATACCGGCTTACGATCGTATCGCCAAAGCCCATAGCAGGTCAGCATGCAAGAAAGAAATAGGCTAATATAATAAATAAGGAATACCTCATTGTTTTCCGTTTTTGACTCGGCAAAGCCTAGGTAGCTGAAAAAATAAATAATTACAAAAACACCATATGAAAACAGCACAGAGGAATTCACAAATATTAGTGAATTTTCAGAAGGCGTGTGCTCAAGTTTGCTTAGAAATGCGGCAATATTGCTAATGCAAAGTGTGAGCGCCAGAAAGGTATCCAATCCAATGATGATTGTGCTTGACTTCAAATTATATCCTTTAATGACGATCATCGCCGCCTCGAAAATGACAAAAAAGATAAGTGTGTAACCGATAATTTTTCTCTTTTTGCTTTGGGCCGATAAAAAAAAGAATAATAAAATCATCGGCCCGTCAATAAGGTTATATATAAGGGTTATTTGATTTTGCCAACGTGGATTTGCCATAAATGAGATCCAATTGGGTAGATTAATGAGCCCACTGAACATCCAATAAATGCCAATCACTATGAATGATTTTTCGGATTTAATGTTTTTCCAGAGTATTATTAAAATAGGCAGATAGCAGGATGCGATGGCTATATTTGACGTTATCGAGTACATGTGGGTTAAGTAAAGGTCACTGTTCGGCTAAGGGCCACCTTATAAGCGCTTAACGTCAAGTTTTATTATTGGTAGAAATACGCAGTTTTGTTCTCAATTTACTAACGGCCGATCAGGGGAGTTTTGCCTTGTGTGTCAGCCTATTGGCCCATTTTTCTTCTACGACGAAGGGCAAATGTGGACCATTTTGGCGTAATTTGCTCACGCGCATTTAATGATTACGCAGCAAACGATACAGCAGATACTAGCCCGCATTGACATCATAGATATTGTGGGTTCATTCGTGCGCCTGAAAAAAAGAGGATCTAACTATCTGGGCCTTTGCCCGTTTCATAATGAAAAGACTCCGTCCTTTACCGTTTCGCCTTCAAAAGAAATTTACAAATGTTTTGGATGTGGACGGAGTGGCAATACGATTGGCTTTTTGATGGAGCATGAGAAATATTCCTATGTCGAGGCCCTAAAGTGGCTTGCAGCCAAATATAATATTGAAATAGAGGAGACGTCGTCAAACCCGGAATTACGTCTACAACAACAATTGGCCGACAGCCTTTTTATCATTAACAGTTTTGCCCAACAATATTTCAGCGATGCAATTTTCAGGTACGACGAGGGGCAGGACATAGCGGCGGCATATTTGAAAGAAAGGGGCTTTCGCGACGAGATTATTAAAAAATTTCAATTGGGCTACTGCTTGGATAAGAGAGATGCTTTTGCCACCGCCGCTTTGGCCGCCCAATATAACGCGGAATATCTGCAAAAAGCAGGGTTGGTAGTCTTGCGGGATGGTCAACTCATGGACAACTACAGGGGCAGGATTATTTTTCCTGTTCACAACCAAACGGGGAAAATCATTGGATTTGGGGCGAGGACAATTAAGAAAAATGACAAATCGCCAAAGTATATCAATACGCCTGAAAATGAGATTTACATTAAAAGCCGTATTCTTTATGGATTATACTTTGCTCGCCGAGCCGTTGACTACAATGACGAGTGTCTTCTCGTTGAGGGGTATACTGATGTAATTTCTATGCATCAGGCCGGAATAGAAAATGTAGTCGCCAGCGGCGGCACGTCGCTAACCCAGGAACAACTCCGGCTAATTAGAAAATACACTTCCAACCTAACCATCATTTATGATGGCGATGCTGCCGGTGTTAAGGCGGCTCTTCGCGGGCTCGATATGGCAGTAGAGGAGGGGCTAAGTGTGAGACTTGTATTAATCCCCAATGGCGAGGACCCGGATAGCTTTATCCAGAAGTCTGGAGTTGCTGCATTTCGCAAATTTGTTTTGGAAAACAAGAAGGATTTCATTTTGTTCCAGTTGGACATTTCAGCCAAGGAAGCAGGCTTAGATTCGAAAAAGAAGGCAGACGTCGTGAATCAAGTTGCTGAAACTATAGCTAAAATCAATAAAGCTGAAGATTTTACTCTTCAACAAGATTATATTCGGAAATGCGCCGAGCGGCTGCAAATTGATGAACAGGGCCTGCACAATCTCGTTAACCAGTTTATCAAAGAAAAAGTGCAAAAGGAGGAATTGCGCAAGACAGGGGCTGCAGAAAGTCGCGATAAGAATATTACTGAAAAGCAGGTGGATTTTAGTGATGAGGCCTTCAACGTGATGTACCAGGACGAACTGCAGGAAAGGGCGTTAGTGCGTGTACTTCTCAATTATGGGTCGAAGGAATTTGATGGATCGCAGACGGTCGCCGACTATATATTTTTGGAAAATCTCGATGAAGAAACCTTTAAGAATGAGAAAATCCATGAACTTTTGCTCCTATATAAGCAGAAATATGAATCTGAAAAAAAATTGACCACTGCCGATTTTACTTACTTGCCCGACAACGAAATAGTTCGCCTCGTCATCAATACGACCAATCATCCCTATGAGTTAAGCGCCAGGTGGAATGACGAAGACAGGGCCCGCACCATTAACAGCAAAATTTGGGAATACAATTATGAGGATTTCAAACGACAGGTCTTCCAGGCTGAAAATGCTGCGGAAGTCATTTATTCAAGAACTGTTGACGATAACTACCGCTCCGAGGTTGAGGACGTCATGATTTACCTTAAATTAAAAAAAATTAAGAGACTGATTGTATTGAATGAGGAAGATCTCAAAAATATGAATGCAGACCAGGAAACTATAAAACATTATCAGGAGGTGCATATACACCTTAAAGCACTGCAAAAAGAATTGACCCTACGAAAAAGAACCGTAATTTATCCTTTCTAATGGCGCGGAATTCCTTATTTTTCTGCCGGGTTTTTTTTGCCAGCGATGAGTTTATCTATTGCGGACTCAAGCCTTCTGGTTCTTGTCGCTTCTTTCTTTGCATTAATAATCCAACTTACGTACTCCTTCTTATTGGACTGCGAGAGTGTGTCAAAGAAATGGGACGCCACCTTACTTCTTTTCAATTCTTTGGAAAAATCATCAGGGGGACTGAAACTTTTTTCCCGATGATCACTAATTGTTCCCGCGGAAACAAACATGCCGGACGGTGCGCTTTTCAAAATTTCAGATTCACTCAGGTCCTTTTTTACGAACCGGACCGCAATCCAAACGTGATCAAGAGGAACCTGCCGGGTACCTTCATACCCAAAATTAGTAATGCAGTTCCAACTGCAATCCCGATACAACGTTGTCGCAATCTTGGAGGTCTTTTTTGGGTATGCTACCCAAAATTTCGCCTTGGCATGCAACGCTGGTAAAACCTCTGTGACAATCGACGACAATTGATTTTCGTTAATCGCAAAAACCAGTGCGAAATCGATTTTCTTACTTTTTAAAAGCGGTGTCACATTCTTGGCAAAAGTTAATCTGAAAAATTGCTTTTCGATGGAAGATGGAAGACCTTGAATTAACAGGTTTTTTTCGTCGTTGAGCTGAAGCTTCTCGAGCAAATTTTGTAACATACCGTCGCTTTTGGTTTAAAAGTATAAGGGTTTTAATGGTATGGGGGCTACAAAATTAAAAGAATGATTCGTCAATCGACACATTCACTTTAAAAAATCTTGTATTTGGGCACCGGAAAATTTAAGTGTCAGTTCTACACTTGCATATCATTCATTGCCATCAATTTAGAGCCCAGGAATAATTCTTACTGTTATTTTGATCGACGACTGCGCCGGCGATCTCTATATTTTAAAATCGGAACTTTGCTCTCATTTCCCCGGAGAATGCGCGTAATGTTTTTTTGGTGGGTTAATATTACCATCAACGCAACAGCAATAGCGAAAGCCCTATAAAGCGGCTCCTTCTCATTAAAGATGAAAAGAATCAGAACTGCAAAAGAGACGCTTGCCAGAATAGAACTTAGAGACACAAAGCGGGTAAGATATAGGACCAAAAGAAACACACCCACACAACAAACCGCCACCAGAGGTTGAATAGCTAACACCATTCCGAAAAGTGTCGCGACCCCTTTGCCACCCCTAAAATCAGCCCAGACGGGAAATATATGACCCACGACAGCTGCCAAACCAAGGCCGAGCATCAGGTTAGTCCGTTCCAGATCAGCATCAGTATGCAGATAATAGGGAACAAATACAAAAAGACTTGTAGCCAAGAGACCTTTGAGCACGTCGACGATCATTACTATAGTGCCCCATTTTGAACCTAGAACACGGAAGGTATTAGTAGCCCCCGCGTTACCACTGCCATACTCCCTGATATCAACGTCAAAAAAATATTTGCTAATCCAAACAGCGGTAGGTATTGATCCAATAAGGTAGGCCAGCAATATGAGGAGAACCTCTGTCATTTGCGCGCTTGGTTTAGTTGGGCTGTAAAATTAAGCAAAACTTGTCAATTTTTACATGTTTAACCACGGAATGTTTCTGGCTCCTAAAGATATTATCAAGCCGATGGAGTTGTTTTTCAATGACTTTAGCTGAATATGTAAACCATAATTGTCGATTGTGCTTTGGAGTGCGTCTAAGTCGCTTTCGACGATACCGCTCAACAATAAAGCACCATCGATGGCTAATTGCTGCCTCATCACAGATAGCTGCGATAGAATAAGGTTTGTATGCAGATTGCGCAGGTTGATATCAAACTTTCCATAGTCGAAGACTGGCGATTCCCCTTCTAAAACCGCGATTTTTTGACACTTATTTTCTCGATATTTTCCTCAGCATTTATTATGCAGATTGGATCGTTATCGATCGTGATTATTTGGCGTGCACCTAGTTTCTCTGCCAAAATCGTAAGAATACCTATTCCTGTTCCAAAATCAAGAACCCGCCTGCCGCTGAAATCAAGTCCTAACATCGATTCAATTATCAGGGCGGTGGTTGGATGGTGGCTGGTTCCAAAAGTTATTTTTGGGATAATGATTACTTCTATTTTGCGCCCCGCATGGCTTTGTGAAATCCGGCACGGATTCCGCAGGCTTTGGCAATGATTACCGGGTCAAAACTTTTCTCCCAGACTTCATTCCAGTTTCTCTTTGTGAGTCATTCAATCATATGCGGCGTCATTAAATTATAAAGCAATTGGCCAAGGTTCAGGCTCAAATTGCTCTTCGGAAACGAAGGCCCGTAATTTGGCAGGAAATTCTTCAAAGCCTTCTTCATTAAGTATAGCGATCAGGATATCTCGCGTATTGTCATCGACCTCAAATGTGATTTGAATATGATCTTGCATCAAGACAAAGACCCGCGATTTTGCCGCAGGTCCGATTTACAAAAAAAGCAAATTTGATTTGTCACCCGCGCGGTTCATTGGGCTGGCTGTGCTGTGCTTTGCCCTCTGGTTTTGGCATCAGCGCTTTCCTGCTTAATTTGAACTTGCCCGTTTTGTGATCAATCCCGATTAATTTAACTTTAACGGTATCCCCGTCAGCAAGCACGCCCTCCATATTTTCGAGTCGCTTCCAGCTTATTTCGCTGATGTGCAGCAGCCCTTGTTTGCCAGGAAGGAACTCAACAAAAGCGCCGTAAGGCATGACAGACTTAACTTTCGATTCATAGACCTGTCCTACTTCAGGGACCGCAACTATTCCTTTGATCCATGCAACGGCTTTTTCAAGGCCGTCCTTGGCTGGACTAAAAATGCTTACCTCACCATAATTGCCCACTTCTTCCAAATTGATGGTGGTTCCTGTTTCGCGCTGTATTTCCTGAATGACCTTTCCCTGCGGCCCGATGACAGCTCCAATATACTCTTTGTCGATAAACAATTTTTCCATTCTTGGTGCGTGCGGCTTGACTTCCGGGCGGGGAGAATTTATGCATTCATACATCGCATCGAGGATATGTAATCTTCCCTTTCTTGCCTGTTCGAGAGCCTCACGCATCGTGTCCATGCTAAGCCCATCAACTTTGATATCCATTTGGACACCACAAATGCCTTCACGGGTCCCCGTAACTTTAAAATCCATATCGCCCAAGTGATCTTCGTCTCCCAATATGTCTGTTAGAATCGCATATTTGTTGTCTGATTGTCGCGTAATTAACCCCATCGCCACACCGCTTACATGCTTGGGTATTGGCACACCCGCGTCCATTAATGCGAGGGAGCCGGCACATACCGTCGCCATAGAAGACGATCCGTTGGATTCCAAGATATCACTTACTATTCGAACCGTATAAGCGTAATCTTTGCCCGGCATCATTTGTTTCAGCGAGCGCATGGCAAGATTGCCATGACCAACTTCCCGACGGCTTTGACCTCTGAGCATTTTTACTTCACCGGTGCTAAAAGGTGGAAAATTATAATGGAGAAAGAATTTTGAGTCTACAGATTTGGCTGCGCTCTCAACCAGAAGCTCATCCAAGGGGGTGCCAAAAGTGACCGTAGTAAGAGATTGTGTCTCTCCGCGGGTGAAAAGTGCAGAGCCGTGGGGTGTCGGCAAAGGATCGACTTCCATAGCGAGCGGCCTGACTTCATCCAGCTTTCTTCCGTCCAACCGCACTCTCTCGTCCAGAATCATATTACGAACAACTTCCCATTTGAGATCCTCGAAATATTTTTTGCTGAGTTTTTTGTCCTCGTCTGAAGCTTCTTCACCAAGGCTGGCGACAAGTCCCTCTTTTACTTGATCAAAAGCTTCAGACCGCTCATTTTTAGTGGTGCCCTTCCGGGAAATGTCATAGATTTTTGATTTCGTGAACTCCTCGACTTTTGTTCTCAGCTCTTCTTTCTGGAGAGGTTTTTCATATTCCCTTTTTTCCTTGACTTTTTTCTTCGCCCTAAGTTCTACTTGTGCCCTGATCTGAATCCTGATTGCTTCATGGGCAACTTCCAATGCTTTAACCAGATCTTCTTCGCTGCATTCCAGACTTTCACCTTCTACCATCATTAAGTTCTTGTCAGTCGCGGCAATAATAAAATCCATGTCCGCTTTTGCGAGATCATTTCGCAAAGGATTTGCGACCATCTTGCCTTCAACCCTCGCAATCCTAACTTCCGAAATAATTTCTTTGATGGGAATGTCCGAAACAGCAAGTGCCGCAGACGCCGCTAAACAGGCAAGCGCATCAGGCATTACCTGCTCGTCACTGGAAATTAATGTGATCAGTACCTGAACGTCACAAAAATAATCTTCAGGAAAAAGTGGGCGCAATGCGCGGTCGACCAGGCGACTGACTAAAACCTCGTAATCGCTCGGCCTTCCTTCGCGCTTGAAGAACGAGCCAGGTATCCGTCCGGCGGAAGCGAATTTTTCCTGGTAATCGACGGAAAGTGGAAAATATTCCTGTCCTTCTTTTGGTTCCCGGTTCGCAACGACAGTCGCCAGAATAATATTATTGCCCTGTTTCACCGTAACGGCGCCGTCCGCCTGGCGCGCGAGCTTTCCCGTTTCAAGAGTAACTTGAGCGCCATTTCCAATATCAAATGTGACACTAATTGGTTGTGTAAGCATATCGCTAATTTGCTTTTGATAGAGCGTAACTGAAGAAAAAAGTGCTACGGCCCATAATTAAAAATCTGATGAAGATTATATACAAAAAGATTCCCAACGTGAGTCGGGAATATCGATTGGTAAATAATCAATTATTTTCTCAATCCTAGTTTTTCGATCAGTTGGCGGTAACCTTGCAAGTCTTGCTTGCTCAAATAGTTGAGCAAACGTTTTCTTTTTCCGACCAGCTGCATCAAACCTCGATGAGTAGAAAAATCCTTTCCGTTTGTTTGTAGGTGTTCTGAAATGCGATTAATTCGCTCGGTCAAGAGTGCAATCTGCCCCTCGATCGACCCGGTGTTGGCAGTCTTGTCGCTGAAGTTTTTAAAAAAACCCTCTTTC
Source organism: Chitinophagia bacterium (assembly GCA_021324175.1). GTDB lineage: Bacteria > Bacteroidota > Bacteroidia > Chitinophagales > Chitinophagaceae > Puia. The sequence goes on along the minus strand of JAJPJP010000200.1, from coordinate 10,855 downwards.
TTTTCTTTTGTCAAATATGGCATCTCAAATTTTTTAATGCATCCAATTTTATTCTTCTAATTTCGGCGGCAAAGCTAGCATAAAATATCTGAAATTTGAAATTATTATAACCTCTTGGACCAGAATCATTCAAGAGCTTTCAAATGGATATAGAACAGGGCTAAATTTAAAGATTTGAAACGTATCTTTTTTACAGTTACCAATGACCTTAATTATGACCAGCGAATGGACAGAATTTGTGATACTTTGGCAACGGCCGGCTATCTTGTCACCATGGTCGGACGGGAAAAAGCCAATTCTCTTCCAATTGTTCCAAAAAAGTATGTTCAAAAAAGACTTCGCTGCCTGTTCAGCAAAGGCCAATTATTTTATGCTGAATTTAATATCAGGTTACTTTTCCATCTACTTTTCAAGCGAATGGATGCAATATGCTGTGTAGATCTGGATACTATTCTTCCCGCGCTGATTATTTCCGTCGTGAAGAAAGTGCAAAGGATATATGACGCTCATGAATTATTTTGCGAGATGAAGGAAGTCGTGAGCAGACCGCCAGTTTACAAAATCTGGAAGCGTATTGAACACTTCTGCGTACCAAGATTTGTCTACGGATATACGGTTAGCGAACCAATTTCCTTAGAGTTTCAACGAATGTATGGGGTCAAATACGAACAGATACTAAATGTACCCCGCCTTGATCCAAACATTCTCCCGCCTGGAAAACAACAATATATTTTGTACCAGGGTGCAGTAAATGAGGGAAGAAGCTTTGAAACCCTGATACCGGCAATGCGCAACATTCCTGCGATCCTGGTTATTTGCGGCGATGGTAATTTTATGCAGAAGGCAAAGCAGCTGGTCGAAGACAATAATCTCAAAGAAAAAGTCACATTTACTGGAATGTTGCGACCAGAAGAGTTAAAAACTTATACCCACGATGCAAAGATAGGATTGACCCTTTTTGAGAATATGGGGCAGAGTAATTACTTTTCCCTTGCAAACCGTTTTTTTGATTACATCCACGCAGGAATTCCACAACTGTGTGTCGGTTATCCCGCCTACCGCAAAATCAACACCCATTTTTGCGTCGCTTTGCTGATCGATGATCTTTCTCCAGAGGTTATTTCGATGTCGCTGAACAATTTGCTTGCGAACAATGTTTTATACTCGGCGATGCAGGCAGCCTGTTTCCAGGCCCGCGAGGTGTATAATTGGCAGGAGGAGGAGAAAAAATTGCTTTCATTTTACCGTCGCATATTTGCCTGAATTAATGGAAAGACATCTGCATATTATTTCATTTGACGTGCCCTATCCAGCTGACTACGGCGGGGTTATCGATGTGTTCTTCAAAATAAAGGCGCTTCATCATCTGGGAATCAGGGTCCACCTTCACTGTTTTGAATATGGTCGGGGAGAACAGTTGGAGTTGAAGCGCTACTGCTATGAAGTAAATTATTATCACCGGAATAAAGGGCACAAGGGTTTTTCGCATAAACTGCCTTACATCGTTTGTTCAAGATCGAGCGATGAACTGACCCGGTGCCTTTTGGCCGACGACCATCCAATTCTTCTCGAAGGAATTCATTGCACTTTTCTTTTGCGTGATGATCGATTTGACAAAAGACGGATAGTATTGCGTCTTCACAATGTTGAGTACCGCTATTATTGGCAATTATTCAAATTGGAAAGATCCATTTCCAGGAAAATTTATTATTATTACGAAAGCCGTCTTTTGCGCAAATATGAGCGCAGCATTTCGGGAAGGACTCTTATTTTAGCAATTTCGAGCGGTGATGCAAAAGTTTACCGGGAGGAATTTGGCTCAAACAATATTGATTGCCTGCCAGTTTTTTGCCCTTTTGAGAAGGTGCAAAATGACAATAAAATAGGCTGCTTTTGTCTCTACCACGGGAATCTTGAAGTTGCAGAGAATGAGGCGGTTGTCGTCTGGCTGCTCAAAAAAGTATTTAATGACCTCTCGGTGCCTTTCGTCATTGCCGGTCGAAACCCTTCGATTAATTTGATCAAAGCAGCGCGCAATAACGCACATGCCTGCCTGATAGCAAACCCTACAAATGAAGAAATGCAAGACATGGTTTCCAAGGCGCAAATTAATATCATTCCGTCTTTTAATTGTACGGGAACTAAGCTGAAGCTTCTCAATGCTCTTTTCAATGGAAAGCATTGTTTGGTCAATGAACTTGCAGTTCAGGGAACACCGCTGAAGCCCATTTGTCAGATTAGTGAGAATGCCAAATCTTTCAAAGGCGCAATTGACGATCTGTATAATATGCCAATCCAGGCAAGAGAGATCGATGACCGTGAGCAAATTCTTTCAGATAATTTTGACAACGTGAAAAATGCCGAACGACTGATTAAATGGATATGGTAGCATTGTCAATTACTTTACCTTTTTCGGTTCTGAGCATTCGTGCAGAAAATTTATTTATCACCATGTAATCGTGGGTAGCCATGATGATGGATGTTCCATAGTCCTTGCCAATCCGGAAAAGCAATTGCATAATCTCATCAGAGGTTTCGGGATCCAGGTTGCCGGTGGGCTCATCTGCGAGTATTAGTTTTGGTGAATTGAGCATCGCTCTGGCGATGTCCACACGCTGTTGTTCCCCTCCACTCATTTCATAAGGCATCTTGAAGCCTTTCGACTTAAGGCCAACTTTGTCAAGCACATCACCAATTTTTTCACTCATCAACTTCTCATCCTTCCATCCTGTTGCTCTCAGTACGAATTTGAGGTTGTCAGTCACATTTCTGTCCGTCAGCAATTGAAAGTCCTGGAATACAACGCCAAGGTTTCTTCGCATATATGGAACTTTTTTCCAATCCATATTTTTCAAGTTAAAGCCCACTACCTCACCTTCACCCTCTCGAAGTGATATGTCGCCATATAAAGTCTTCAGCAAACTCGATTTCCCAGTGCCGGTCTTTCCTACCAAATAAACAAATTCACTTTTATTAACTGTCATGTTGACATCTTGCAAAATTAGATTGTCGCCCTGATAGATGTTCGCGTGACTCAATTGTACAATAGGTTCAGTCATAATGTGATTTGTCATAGACAAAATTATGAATAATAGGCCATTAAGGGCCAATAATTTCGCCCTGTTGAAAACTTGTAAGAACCTAAGACTTCCACCATAAACAGGTATGAGCAGTCTTTTCAATAAAACGGCGAACGAGAAAATCTCCCCTTTCGTTTTCATTATTCAGAGATTTTTCGGGAATATGGTTATAAGAATTCCTGGGGATTGCCCGATAACAACTAAGCTTTTAAAGACTCATCAGGAGAATTTGTATCTTTTCAGAAAATAAGGTTAATGCGCGAACGATCATTTTTTTTTAGCCTTATGCTATTGACAAGCGTTTTTTTTGCTGTCCGGCTCCATGCTCAGGAATATCAAACATTATCCATTGATTCGCTAGCACCCGATTTCTCTTTGCCCGGTATCGACGGCAGGTTGTATTCGCTTTCTTCATTTCGAGATGCTAAAGTTCTGGTTTTGATATTCACATGTAACCATTGCCCTACGGCTCAGTCTTATGAAGAACGAATTATGCAACTTACCGATGACTACCGTAACAAGGGAGTGCAGGTGGTTGCTGTGAACCCAAACGACCCTCGTTCCCTGCGGCCGGATGAGCTCGATTTTAGCGATATCGGGGATTCATTCGACGAAATGAAAATTCGTGCACGCGAAAGACATTTCAATTTTCCATACCTATACGATGGAGATTCCGAAAAGATGTCAAAAGCGTACGGGCCCATAGCAACTCCTCATGTCTTTATCTTTGATGAATCGCGGCGACTGCGCTACCAGGGTAGATTCGATGATGAAGATAGGCATGGCCGGACACCTCATCAGCTGGATGCTCGAAACGCCGTTGACGCGTTGCTGGATAATCGTCCTGTTGCGGTTCCAATTACTAAAGTATTTGGCTGCTCTATTAAATGGTCCGATAAAAGAAATTGGATTGTGAAGTCCAGGCTAGCCTGGTCGAAAGAAAGCGTTATATTGGACACTATCAGTTTGACGGGTGGCAGGAACCTATTGCGAAATTATTCACAAAAACTCCGGTTGGTCAGCTTCTGGTCTACTGCCAGCCAGATTAGTTCGGAGCAGTTCCCTGAACTAATAACGATTAATCGAATGTATCGGGACCGTGATTTCGAATTGGTGACCGTGAGCTTCAATACTCAAACGCAAAAGGCTGAGGTTCTTCATTTTTTAAAAAAAGAGCAGGCATCGTCGCGCAACTATATTTTCTCGGGAGATGCAATAAGTTTCCTGAGGCTTGCCGGCGCCAGTGGCCAGGACGGATTACCGATGACCTTATTGATCGAACCTGGTGGTAAGGTTGTGTTCCGAAAAAAAGGGGCAATTGATCCTTCGAAGCTGAAAAAAGAAATTATTGACAATCGTATGATAGGGCGTTATTATTGAGCGCACGAATTAGTTTGGCCGTGATCACGTACCCTGAATGCTGGCCACGATGGTTTTCGACCGGAAATGAACGAAGCCCTCAGCCGCTTCAACGCCGGCTTCAAAACCGCGGAATCCCTCCATCGTCTTGAAAAGGGTGTCGTAAAGCTTTTCTGGCGACTGGGTCTGGTGCCCAAACATCGCCGACTTTTTCTTTTCACGCACGGAAGTTATATCTACCCACTCAGAAGGTGTGAAGGCCATCGTCTCACTGCCGGTATTGACTTCATAAAAATACAATTCGAATTTCTTCCCGGACTTAATCCACGCTGTCATTGTCAGCAACCCGGCGACCTGATGGTCGGGGTGAGAATCAATAGGCCAGTGCGTCAAGACAATGTCAGGTCTAATCGATTCGAGCAGCTTTGCCATTTCGTCTTCTTTGCTGCGGCTTAGAATGGTTGCGCCATCCACCTGTCCTGCAAATATTGGCGTGGCTCCCAGTACGCCACATGACTTTTCGGCCTCCCGCGTCCTCAAAGTTGCAGATTCGGATGCCGATTTCGCAGGATCAAATGCTTCTCCGCGTGTTAGATATACAAATACGACATGGTGGCCGGCTGTTGAATACCTGGCCATCGTACCTCCGCAGCCGAACTCAGGGTCGCCCGGATGGGCCCCGACGCAGGCGATTGTCAATTTGGAGGAGTCTGCTCTAATACCCGCTTCCAGGTTTTGAATTGCAGAGAAATTTGTTGCCATTCCAAACGCTATCGTTGTGTTTTTCAAAAATTCCCGTCGCGGCGCTGTTGCTTTTTTCATTGCCAGTTGATTTCAAAAAAAATTAATGGTCAATGAAAATGCCAATTGGCTTCGTCATTGCCGACTCAATATTTCCTTGATATGTGGTAGCAAATTTACGTCATAAATACATACCTTTAGAACACTTCACTAACGATAAACTCCACTATTATGAAACAGGAATTACGCCGGGAAGACAATCAGTCATTTCCGAGTGACGACTATTCTAGTGCTACTCCCCCCAACAAGAGTCAGTTAAACCGCAGGCAGTTTGTTGAAACGGTGGGTAAAGGCGCGTTGGCTGTTACCATACTCCCGAGGCATGTGCTTGGAGGAAAGCACTTCATAGCACCCAGCGACAAAATTACGCTTGCTTATATTGGAACCGGCACCGAGGGGATACGCGAGTTACTCCCGCTTCTTGCAAATAATTCTTTTCATGTCGTGGCTGTATGTGATCCCAATAAAGAGGCGGTCGGCTATAAGGATTGGGCTAAGGACTGGCTCAAGAATGAAATCAGGAAAGCGATTAATAAGTCAGACTGGGAACCTGGTGGAGACAATATGATTCCCGGCGGTAGGGACTGTGGCAAGTCGATCGTGGACAATTACTATGCAAATCTTCACCCCGAATTGAATTATCAAGGCTGCACTGCATATGCGGACGTTCGTGACCTTCTTACCAAAGAAAAGGATCTTAATGCTGTGAAGATCATGACGCCTGATCATTTACATGGAGTCGTCAGCATTGCAGCCATAAAAAATGGAAAACATGTACTTGTACATAAGCCGCTTTCAAACCGGCTGCTTGAAGGTAAGAACGTGATTGAGACCGCTCGCAATAGCAAAGTAATTACACATCTTATCCCATGGGATTCCAATGGTTCTATGGAACAGGTTATGGCATGGATAAATGCTGGGGCGATCGGGACTTTGCAAGAAGTCCATAACTGGACCAACAGGCCCGTTTGGCCGCAGTACCCGACCATTCCAACAGAGACACCGGCAGTTCCTCCGGGGCTCGATTGGGATTTATGGATCGGCCCCGAAGCAATTCGTCCCTACCATCCTCACTACACGAACATGGTATTTAGGGGCTGGTATGACTTCGGCGGAGGTTCTATGGCTGACATGGGACACTATAGTCTGTGGACGGTATTTGAGGCTTTGAAACTGACTTCCCCGACAGTTGTTGAACCCAATCTTAGTCACGTCGTTGGTATGAACGACCCTGTCCCGTTTCAGATTCACAACGACTTTTCTTTCCCCATGGCAAGTACGGTCAGGTTTAAGTATCCTGCGAATGGCTCAAGACCTGCCATTGATCTATGCTGGTATGATGGTGGAATGAAACCTGCAAGGCCCGTTGAATTAATTGAAGCGAATAAAGAATTACCCGCGGAAGGAATGATGTTTGTTGGAGATCAGGGTAAAATTTTGGCCGGCTTCAATGTTCAGGATCCCCATATTGTTTCGGGCAAAAAAATGGAAGCGGCGGCCGCGAATACCGATAAGCGAAGCCAAGTCGATCAAACATCGGAAGCTTTGCCATTGTTTGTAGAAGCATGCAAATCAGGTAAACAGTATCCCGGCAATTTCGGACAGGCTGAGTATATCACGGAGGCTATTAATCTTTATGCGGTGGCATTACGCACCGGCAAACTCCTTCAATACGATTCGGCAAACCGGAAAATAACAAATGTCACGGATGCCAATAAATATTTATCGCGTGAATATCGGTCGGGTTGGGATCCATCTACGATGTAAACTGAGAAACCAGAAAACTAATAACATAATATGCAAAAATTAAACAGGCGATTATTTGTTAAAAGAGGATTGGCGAGTTTAGGAGCTTTGTCTCTTTTCTCGCAAATTCCGGGAAGACTTGTAGCCGAGGCTATGGCAAATTTTAACGAAATCCCCATCGGCTTCCAGACATTTACCATTAGGGATATGCTGGGCAAAGATTTCCCTGGAGTACTGAAGACGATGTCCGGATTCGGCTATAAAATTACTGAAATGTGTTCACCACAGGGGTATGCGCAACTCGGATTTGGGTTTCTTAAAGATACCAAGCCCTCCGATATAAAAAAAACAATAAATGATGCCGGACTCAGTTGCCCAAGTTGCCATTTTGGTTATGAAGAAATGACAACGAAACTGGATGAAAGTATTGCATTCTCGCAGGAATTGGGTTTATCACAGATGATCTGCTCTACTTTTTGGTTGCCAAAGACATCGACACTCGACGAATACTATCAGCATGCTGACAAGCTGAACCGGTCAGCTGCAAAAATCAAACAGGCAGGAATGTCCACGGGATTCCATAATCATGAAATGGAGTTTGCTATGTTGGAAGGCAAATTGATCTATGATGCCCTCATGAGCAAATTTGATCCTGAACTGGTGAAGATGCAGTTTCAAACCGAGGTAATCAACCTGGGATACAAAGCTTCAACCTATTTTGACAAATATCCCGGCAGGTTTATTTCTTCACATCTTTCAGATTGGACACTGGACAAAAAAGAGGTTGCGGTAGGACAGGGTGTGATAGACTGGAAAGAATTTTTTGCCGCGGCAAAAACCGGTGGTGTAAAAAATTTCTTTGTGGAAATGAATTTTGACAAATTTAAGGATAGCGCAAGTTATATACATAGCCTGTAGCGTTCCAGGTACCCGTGTTCAGGACGATTAAACTAAAAATTTGAGCATATGCAAAGGTTTAAGATATTATGCTTGGGGTCGCTAGTGTTGACATTTATAACTGCCTCTTGCAGTAAGGATTTAAACGGAAATGAGAATAAATCGGGTATTCAAAACACACCGACGACAAACCCGCAGAGTTTTATTTTCAGCAATGTCACCATTGACTCTTACGCTAGCCGAACGTTCGCAGTTCCGGCGATAACGGAAGCCGTTATTGACAGAGGCGCGATTACCGTTTATGAATCGGGCATGGAATTGTCTTCCCAGTCGTGGCAGGTTCTCCCGGTTATTGTTAACTGCCAGCAGCGCCTTGAGGTTACAAACTTAGGGGTGGGAACTGTAGAAATTCAAAACACCCTTGGATTGCCGGTAACTTGTTCTTATCGCTTTGATATCATGTCGAATTGAGGTGGGCCATGACCGGAGTTTCCATTAAGAGATGCGGGCAAATTTATGCTGGTCGAGGTAGGTGATGCTCTCGCTGATCGCCTTGAACACATCGCCAGTAACAACATCCATTTCAATGATCATCCAATCGATATTTCCGTCGGCCGCATGAACGATAGATGGAAAATTCTGGGCACCTTTTCCAAGGGCCACCATCGGATCCGGGTTGTCCTTAGCGAGAGAATCATTCCACCGGGCAGGACCATCTTTCATATGCAGAAAGCGAGCGCGGTGACCAAATTTCGAAATAATTTTTGCAGGTTCTTGCCCCGCTACCTTTACCCAATATGTATCAATTTCAAAGAATATGGCAGGATCAACGCCCTCAAGAAGCCATTCATAAACAAATCGATCGCCAACCCGGTTTCTGTACTCCCACCAGTGATTGTGCAGGCCGAATCGAAGGTCGTGAGACTGCGCAAAGCGGCTGGATTCATTGTAAATATCGATCAGCTCCTTAGTCCCATCTAGTGTGCTGTAGCGTTTATCTTCCGGCCATCCGTGCCAAATCATGTTTTTGCAACCAAACGCGTCGGCTGTTTGTAACATTATTTCTTTTTTTGCGCCTACGGGGATATCGACATGGCAGGAACAAACGGAAAGTCCGGCATTCTTCAGGTGTCGAGCTGCCGCCTGAATTGTAATTGAAGCTGGCCAAAAGGCGGTTTCAACAGTTTTCAACCCCATTTCTTCCAGTTTTCGTAATGTTCCCGGCAAATCTTTTTCTATTTCTCGCCTTACGGTATACAACTGTAATGCGATTTTTGCCTTTGAATCGGACGCAAGTATTGATTCATATTTTCCCATCAGCGTTGCTGAGGCGCCTGATGCGGCGAGTTTTAGAAATTCCGAGCGAGAAAATTGCTGGCTCATAATAGGTTGAGAAGTTTGATTGTTCAGTCGAAAAATTCTTGGGCTAAAAGCCTGTCCTCGCGCCAGGCGCGGCTCCGGCAAATTATGTTGTTTATAGAACTTCGCAAATGTAAAATTATCGCCGGAATTGTCGAATTTTTCGCCCTGCCAGTTGACTAGCTCCGGTTGGATCTCCGCTGAAATCCTTTTATATTTATTATTGCGATAACTCACACTCTTTCCTTTATGGCGATTTTGAAAAATAAGCGACCCCGGTCCGTCCTTCTTATACTCATGATTGGAGCGCTCAATACAATCACGCCGATTTCAATAGACATGTACCTGCCAGCTTTCCCCAAAATTGCGCGGGATTTGAATACCACAGTTAACAACATCGCGTTATCGGTTTCTACCTATTTTCTCGGCTTTGCATTAGGGCAAATTCTATATGGCCCCTTGCTTGATCGATTCGGCAGAAAACGCCCGCTTTATGTTGGCCTTCTATTATACATTATGGCGACGATTGCCTGCGGCATGGCTAATTCAGTTCAATTTCTCTGGCTTATTCGATTTGTGCAAGCGTTGAGCGGCTGTGTCGCGGCCGTCGCCGCCATGGCAATGGTTCTTGATTTTTTTCCGGCAGATAAGAGTGCCGGAATAATTTCGCTCCTAATCCTTATTCTGGGGATATCGCCTTTACTGGCACCATCCGTTGGCAGTTTGATTGTTACAATATTCAACTGGCGTTTTGTTTTTTTTGCCCTTGCTGCAATAGCTTTTGTGGTACTCCTTGTAATTTTCTTTTTTTTGCCTGAGGGTCACACCGCTGATCGTTCGGTTTCATTGATGCCAAAGCGGATCCTGACGACTTTCCGCCGCATATTATTTACTCATCAATTTTTCATATATGCCATGGCCGGTACTTTTTCATTTGCTGGTCTTTTTGTATATGTTGCTGGCTCACCGGCAATCTTTATGGGGGAATTTCAGACTAATCCTAAAAGATATGGTCTGATTTTCGCGTGCTTGTCCATAGGGTTCATCGGAAGCAGCCAGTTAAATCATTTATTGACCCGCAAATTCAGAAATCAGGAAATCCTCAAAATGACATTGACCATTCAGTTAATCGCAACGCTATTTTTTGTCGCAGATATAATTACCGGATGGTACTCAATGGCTTCAACTATTTTGTTTTTGTTTGTTATTCTTTCTTGCACCGGGCTGACTTATCCTAACGCGGCTTCACTTGCAATCGCTCCGTTTGCAAAAAACGCCGGAAGTGCATCAGCTCTCTTGGGTTTCATTCAAATCGGAGTCGGCGGATTGATCTCAGCCGGGGTAGGCGCAATGCCGGTAAGGGGCACGCTTTCTACATCTTCGATTATGGCAGTTTCATCCCTGGCTGCTTTTTTGATCCTGATTCTGGGTAGCAAACTCAGAAGTCGCTCAAATTTACCGGAGCGTAATATTGATTTGCCAAAAACCTAGGGCAATGGCGGTTATGCCATTGTGCCTTTTGGTTGAAGCGTTGGATAAATGTCAAAATTGATCTCGCTTGACGGAAATATTTTGCTTAATTGCATAAATTTAGACTTCAAATTCAACCAATG
>JAJPJP010000182.1 GCA_021324175.1 Chitinophagia bacterium | reverse complement strand
TATTTTGTTATCTCCTTAAGCATTAGCGGTTTAATTTAATGGCACGCGATTGGCACCTGTGAAGACCAGGACGGGATCGCTTCAGCAAAAAAGATTAAAATATTCGACGGCCATCAATAGGTTAATAATATAACAGATTTTCATCCCTACCCGCCGTGAGCCCTTTTAAAAAAGGGCTTTTTCGTTTGGTGAGTTTTTTTCTTCAGCCCCACTCTCAAAGACCAGGAAAAATAGTTAGATCTTCTCCTTACCGGTTTTGAAAAAAATTCTATATTTATCCAGGTGTATTCCCTGTTCTTATTCCCGGAGCCATAGGGCGATCTTCGTTACCATCCTCAACCAGACCAAGTGAAGAATAAAATTGACATCCAGATACTTTCTCCTGCTACCAGGGAGCAACTGCTTGCGCTGCGTGACGAATTGCGAACCATTGACGGACTGGAGGGAATCGATCTGCAGCTCCCTCCTGCACCCCTGACCCCGGGAAAAATGGATGCGGGGCTGGGTATCGGTTTGGTGATCCTGGACGCGGTCATTGCGGGCGTCACCCATTTTACCGCGGAAAGAACAGCAGACTATTTTGGAGAAAAGATCCTGTCTGCGTCAAAAAAAATCCTGGGCACTGCACCGGGTAAAAGCGAAATACCGGCTTCGGAAGATGAACCGATGAGCGGAACAGGGAACTGGAATTTTGCCCTCTCCGCCACCAGTGACGGCAAGAAATCCGTCACTACCTACGACCAGTCCGGAGTAGTCCGGCGTTTCTCCAGCCGCGAGTATTCTATCGACCCGGAACACACCTATGCCTTGCTCATCGGGACAGGCGAATACGAAGATCGCTCCAATTTTTCGCCAATACCTCCTGTCGCCGGGAACATGGATGAAATGTACCGTGTGCTGACCGACAAAAGCCTGGTGGGTCTGCCTTTTGACCATGTGACACGCCTGTTTAACGAAAATTGTATTGCGATAAAAGAGGGACTCAGAAACGTCAGCAGGACCCCGGATATCCGGACGCTGATCATTTATTATTCCGGTCACGGGCAAAATACAGGAGGCAACCAGCTCAGCCTGATCGCGCGGGATACCCGCACCATTGACGAAGAACTGCACAACGATATTCCATACGCATATGTGGAAAAGATGATGAATCTCTCCCAGGCGGATCAAAAAATTGTTTTTATTGACGCCTGTCACAGCGGGCTTGCTGCCCAGGGAAACAGCAATTCCTTTGATTTTGAGCCCGTGCTGGGAACATTCACCCTGGCATCCACTTCGGCAGATGATTCTTCCTATTTTAAAAGAGACGCTCCGGGCACTTATTTCACGAGCTTTCTTGCCGAGGCATTCAAAACGGGAATTGCAGGAAGCAACACCATGCTGTCGCTGAGCGATCTGTACAATTATACGACGCAGAAGCTCACCAGGCTCAGGCTCCCGGCGCCGGTATGCAAAGCGCAGTTCAAAAATATTGTGGCCGATAATTTTTACATCAGCCCGAACCCTTCTTTTTCACTGGAGGCCAGGCTTGCCCTGCCGGGTCAGCTATACCAGCAGGGACGGTATGAGGATGCCCGGCGCGAATTTATCCTGCTGGAAAAAGAATACCCTGAAAACCAGCAACTCCGCAATGAGCATGTTGAATTTGAAAGAAATGCCGAGTTCAACAGGCTGGTTAAAGAAGGGGATATCCTGCTGTATAATCAAAAAAGTTACCGCTCCGCCCAGCAGAAATTCCGTGACGCCCTATTACTCCGCTTTGATGAAAACGTCCGGGACAAGATCGCGCAATGTGAAAAAAGCCTGGCTGACCAAACCCGGCAGGAGCAACAGGAAAAAAAGATCCCCGAGGATCCAAATAAGATCCCGCAGCATAATGAGAACAAACAACGGCAACAAAAAACCATCCCTGACAAGAACAAAAAGCTAAACCTGATCCGCACGGGTCTGGTCATCCTATCTCTGCTGAGTATCCTATATTTTATTTTAACCCGTCACAAAACACTGAACCTCGTTGACGGCGAAGGCAATACTTACGCCTATACCGGCGAGTCCAATAAAAACAGCCTGCCGGAGGGTAATGGCAAGGCCGTGTACAAGAACGGCAACAGCTATGACGGGGAATGGACCAACGGAAAACCTGACGGTAAAGGGACCTTTACCTGGGTTAACGGTGATGTCTATTCGGGATATTTCAAGAACGGGTATAGGAATGGTAACGGCAGGTGCGCCTATAAGGACGGGTCTGTCTATGATGGCGACTGGGCTTACGACTACCAGCAGGGAGAGGGCACATACACCTGGGCAAACGGTGATATATACCAGGGAGCTTTTAAAGACAGTTACCGCGATGGCTATGGAACCTATACCAGCCTGGCGGGTGAAATTTATTATTGTGCCGGCTGTAAGAAATATGCGGGCTATTGGAGAAGAAACCTCAAGGAAGGGAACGGGAGCTGTTATGACAGCCGGGGAACGCTCATTTACACGGGTTATTTCAGCAACGACAAACCCGTCAACCCCGTCTATCCCGGCAACTGACGGCCAAAAAACGCAAATGGATTTCCGGTTGCACGCCGGACGACAGCTTGGCTGATGACCAGCAACATTCTCTCCGGAAAAACTAACGGATATACACAAACGAAAACGCTGAACTTTCAGGTTCAGTTGCCCCGGTCGCCATCCCCCGGCGAAGGATTACATTTCAGAAAATAAAAAAAATATTTGGAAGTTACGATTTGTATCGTATCTTTAACCTACGGTATTCGTCGTATCTTTGTGCTGAACCGATTCAACACCCATCTTAATTTCAAAAACATGTCAAATAAAAATCAACCACCCGGGATCGTTCCAACCAAGGCAGAATTGGAAGCGCTTAAAATCTTGTGGAAACACGGGCCCTCAACAGTCAGGTTTGTTCATGATATCTTAAACAAAGAAATTAAGAACGTTGGATATACCTCGACACTGAAGATGATGCAGGTGATGACCGAAAAGGGAATGGTAAAACGAGACGAAACAAATATGACACATGTCTATTATCCATTGCTGCAGGAGCAGAAGACAATGGGTCTGATGGCAGAACGGTTTGTGCAAAATATGTACAATGGCTCGATTAGCAGTCTGCTTGTTGCTTTTATGCAGAATAAAAAATCGTCGAAAAAGGAATTGGAAAAAGTTAAAGAACTGCTCAGAAAACTGGAAGAAAACAAATAGTTAATCTTAAAAATTACGCTATGAACTTTATTTTCTTTAAAGAATTATTCAGCAGCCCGACTGTAAAGGCGCTATCCTGGACATTGTTTCATTCTTTATGGCAGGGGCTGATATTTGCTTTTTTAGCGGGCATGGTGATGATGCTGACCAGGAAATCAAAACCTGCCTTCCGCTATAATATCTTATCAGGGCTGTTGGTACTTATGGCCTTCACGATTGTATTCACTTTCATCGCTGAAAAAGAAAAAGCGGGATCCGCCATCCTTCAGCAGCTGCCGGCGGCGGCCGATCCTGTTTTCCATGCGAACACTGATCAGTTCAATAAATCCAATTTGATGAGCACGGCAGTGAATGCTTCAGCCATGCAGATCCTGAATAATTTCTTATCGCGATACGCTTATTTGATTGTGACCATTTGGTTTTTCATTTTAACTGCAAAATCCATCAGGCTCATTTTTACGCTGATGTATACACACCGGTTAAAAAATTACAGGAGCCATATTCCGGATGCTTATTGGAGAACTAGGGTCACGGAACTATGCCGTTATTTACGTATAAGCAGGACCGTTAGTTTGATCGAATCGGAGATCATTAAGTTGCCCGTGGTTTTCGGTCATGTAAAACCAGTCATCTTCATTCCTTTAGGATTGTTCTCACAACTATCACCCGACCAGGTGGAAGCTGTGCTGGTGCATGAACTGGCACATATACGCCGGTGTGATTACCTGGTGAACATGATGCAAAACATCATGGAATCATTATTTTTCTTTAACCCGGCGATCCTGTGGATTTCATCGCTCATCCGGGAAGAGAGAGAGAACTGCTGCGATGATATGGCAATCGCCCAGGTGAAGAACAAAAAAAATTATTTGGAAGCACTGATCTGTTTCAGGGAACTCTCCTTATACAACAACTCGAAGAACGCAGTAGCTTTCCCCGGGAGCAAAAACAGTTTTCTAAACAGGGTGCGGCGCATTGTGCTCAATAAAAATTACACCCTGAGCCGGCTTGAAAAGGGTTCTTTATTGATCTGTTGCCTCATCGCCGTGCTTTTTGCTTTTGCTTTTGTTCGTCCTGCAAATGCAGCACTGAAGTTCAGATTCTTAGGAGCGCGTGAACAAACAAAATCCGGCAGGCAAACCAGCGCAACAGGTTTGATTAATGCAGGCGGCATTCATGCCCGGAATAAAAAACTTGACATGCACATTTCTGTTGCTGAACAAAACAAATATGAAAACAATCCTGCATTGCCCCTGGGCAACTTAATACGAACCGCGGACACATTGCCTCTTCCCCCGGTCACGCTGGAATATTTGAGCTATAATGAAGCACTGAGCATAATGCACCAGGTTATTGAAGACCTTGTCAGAGAAAAAGTTGTTCGGGATGCCGCCTCTGTAAAATCGTTTGCGCTGGATAAAAATGTACTCGCTGTCAATGATGAGCAGCAGCCTGAATTCCTGCATGAAAAACTTATGATAAAATATCACATACAGGACCTGGGGCTTTATTATGGCCCTGAAAAAGTGCTGGGACGGGGTATTTTTATTGATGAAAACCTACAGCATTTTATCGATGAGAAATACCGGGAGGAACCCGTACGGTTCAAAGGAGATGATGAGCAGTTAAGGAGTGACTCCATTCGGTTGTATAAGTATACAGAGATGTTTAAGACTGATTCCGCAAAATTTAAAAGGTATACCGTGAATTTCTATGCGGAGGATTCCCAGCGGGAACAATTGATGATAGACAGGAAGCGTTTGGGAATACCCCCGCCTTCCCGGGTTTATATGGAATTACCAGGCATCATTTCTAAATTAATTGATGACCTGGTTGCAGGTGGTATTGTAAAAGATAAAACAGATCCGGTATCTTTTAACCTGACGAACCGGGAACTGATTGTTAACGGCAAAGTACAACCGGACAATGTTCACGAAATATTCAAACAAAAATATCTCTCTGCCAAACAATACGGGCTGGAGCATTCCGGGATGGCAGAAGACCCTTATTTTGGATTGCACTTTGATTCCAAAACCCGGAACCTCGGACTCGGAATCACCCGCAACAAAAATGATCCCTAGCAGATATCACCCTCCCCAGACTTTTTGTTGTAAATAATTATGGAAAATGGAAGAAATTATCTCTTGTTCCATCGATGCATGGTGCAACAGTTAGTCATTTTCCCTGACTTTCCGTTTATTCAGCTCTTTACTCAAATTAACCAGCTAATGAAAAAGTCTTTAATGAAACCCTGTCTGCTTATGCCCGTCATTTTTCTTACCGCCTGTTGTTTTGCTCAAAATACTGTTCAGTCTTTTTCTATAAAAGGAATTGCCATTGATTCGGCAACCGGCCAACCCCTGGCCTATGTAACGGTGACGCTGCAAAATCATCAATCACTCAAATCAATAAAAACAACCCTCACAAAGGGCGACGGCAGTTTTGTCATCAAGGAACCAAAGGGAAGCGCTTATAATCTGGTACTGAGTTTTGTTGGATATAACAGCCAATCTGTGTTGATCCCAGCGGAATCTTCAGATACAGATGCAGGTACATTTATGATGACCAGGGCAGTTGCGAAACTGAAGGAAATCTCAGTCAGGGCGGCAAGACCCGTCGTGTCGCGGGAAGTCGATAAGCTCGTTTATGACGTGCAGGCAGACCCGGAGGTCGTTTCGCTCTCTGCCCTGGACATGATGCGCAAAGTCCCGCTGCTCACCGTGGACGGGGACGATCATATCCTCCTCAACGGTGGTGGCAATTTTAAAATACTCATCAACGGCAAGGAGTCGGCCATGATGGCAAGAAGCCCGTCCGATGTCTTAAAGGCCATGCCGGCAAACAATATAGAAAAAATAGAAGTCATCACGACACCCCCTGCGAAATATGATGCGGAAGGGCTTTCGGGCATCATCAATATCATCACCAAAAAACGAGGTGACGAGGGATATAACATAGGCATGAATGGGGCATACAACAATATCTTCGGTACCAATGCCAGCATCAGCGGGACTTTTAAACAAGGAAAATTCGGGCTTGCGGTCTTTGGTCTATACGGCTACCAGCCTAACCTGGTGACCGGCTCCTCCACCACCGAAAATATATTCAGCAATGACAATACCGTCACGCAGCAGTCCGCCAATTCAAGGCATGCGCCCCTGGGGGAAGGAAGCGTTGACCTGAGTTATGAGTTCGACTCGCTGAACCTGCTGACGGCTTCAGTCAATCTCTTTGAGCAGACTACCTATACAGGGCGCAATCAGTTCTCCGCTACCGACAGTGCAGGTTTCACCGGGCAGGGTTATACCCTGGTTAACGGGAGCAGCGAAAAATACCTGGGTTTTGACGCGGGCTTTAATTACCAGCTGGGCTTCAAACGCTCCAAAGCAGCACTGCTGACCTTTTCCTACCAGTTCGGTTATGCGCCTGATGAGAAGGTGAGCAATAATAATTTTTCTAACCGCCTGAACTATGAAGCCGCGGTATACCCGGATTTTCAGCAATACGACAGCGAGGGCATCACGACCCACACCATCCAGCTGGACTATGCCGGGCCGCTCTCCAGACAGCTTAGCGTGGAAGCAGGCGGCAAAGCCATTTTCCGGAATGATTACAGCAACTACCACGAAAATGACCTGGACAGCGCTGCCAACAAGTTTTTCCTCAATCAGCAGGAGACCAATAATTTTACCTACCACCAGGGGGTTTTCAGCCTCTATAATTCATACCAGCTGAAACAGGGCAGTTGGACGGCAAAAGGTGGTCTGCGCCTGGAGCATACGACCGTCAATGCGGAGTTCACCTCTGAAAATGTGGCTATATCACCCAGCTACAATAACCTGATCCCGTCGATCTCGCTGCAGCGCAACTTTGCTGCGAGCAGTTTGAATTTCGGGTTTACCGAGCGCATCCAAAGACCCGGCATTCCTCAGCTAAGTCCCTATATCTATCGGACCAATCCCCTGTTCATCTACACCGGTAATCCGGGAGTCCGCCCCGAGCTGGACAATACTTTTGAATTGACATATAACCGTTTCGGCAGGAATTCCATCATTGCCGGAGCCAACTACGCATTTTCCACCAATTCAATCCAGCGTGTTTCGAGCCTGCGGCCGGATAGTATCGATAACGTAAAGGACACAGTGAACTACACCACCTATGAAAACCTGGGCACAAACCGTGTATTTGGACTGAGTCTGAACCTGAGGCTCAATTTCAGTCAGGCATTTTCACTGGGATTGAATGCCCGGCTAAGCCGTATCTGGTTGCAGGGAACCTATAGCGGGAACCTGTATTCCAACCAGGGATATTTTGGCAATGCCGTAATCTTTGGCAGGTACCAGCTGCCGCACGGATGGGCGATCAGCCTGAACGGAGGGTACGTAAGCGGAAACGTTAGCCTGCAGGGGCACTC
>JAJPJP010000398.1 GCA_021324175.1 Chitinophagia bacterium | reverse complement strand
TATATGGTCGGTCCGGATGTCGGCTAAGCTGCACCTTTTGCCAACTGGTTAAATGGCTTGTGATATATTTTCGCTTCTCAAGTACCTGATCTTCCAGCTTCCGGATTGAATCACTCAGGTCAACCTTGGTCTTTTCAGCCGTCTGTCGCAATTTTCCAATTTCATCAAATAAGTCTTTAATTGGCTTTTCAAAATCCAGGAACTGTCGATTTTTGATTACAGGCATAATTTAATGATGTAGAATGTAAAAGTAAGGGAAGCGTCTTTTTATTGGACTAAATGTTGCCTAAAATTAAAATTCCGCTATCTTTGCCCTCCCGAAAAATTGTAAAAATAATTCGGTTTTTTTAAAGATTTGAGGATAAAGGATCGGTAGTTCAGTTGGTTAGAATGCTGCCCTGTCACGGCAGAGGTCGCGGGTTCGAGTCCCGTCCGGTCCGCTCCCCGCTTAAAGTTCTGTACTATAGATGAAATTCAGTACAGAGATTTAGTTGATAATCAGCCTGAGTACGTTCAACCATATTCAGGCTGATTCATTAGGTCACGTGAGCAATACATGAGTAAACAACGGGTAAATTCGTAGCCCACGTGGAATGTTAATGGTGCTTGACAATCAGTCTAGAGCAATCTTTTCTGTTTGGATGCAGTCCGAGGAGAATGCTCAGTGTGCCGAAGACTATTGCAGAAATGTACTTTTGACCTTTAATTTCAAGGGCCCAGAGAATAAGAACAACACGAAGGATTCAGGCCTGAGATATCTGTATAACCGTATGGAAGGTCGCTATTGACAGCACCAAAATATAACATTGCCATTAAAACTGCCTTAATGAAAAATTTCAACCCATTTATTTTGGCTGTTTTGGTTACCATCCAAAATTGCCCATTTTACAGAAAGAGCCCCAGCCAAAAGCAAATGGAGCTATTAACCGATAGTGATAATCCTATGATTATGTATATTCTAAAATATTTCTTGAACTTCATTGATATATGAATAGATTTATAGTACCAATGAAGTTATGCTTCCTCTGCTCATCCAAGTTCTCCTAACTACTTTCATTCGGGTTATTTACATCTATCTATTTGACTAGTCACGCACTAAACCTGCTGTTATGGGCATCAGCATCGATTCATTAGACACCATTCGCCAATTAAAAAAAGGCGATATTATTTATCACCCGGAGAAGAACGAAAAATATTCAATTTGGGAGATCGGCAGAGATTTTTTTATTGTTGAACTCAAGGACGAAAGGAAGTTTGTAGATTTATTAAGGTTCCATAATTTAATTAAGGACGGTTGGCAGGTCCTCGACGGAAAGGAGTGACGGTGTGTTAAATCGAAAAAATTTGATTACAGGTCACGTTCGACTGCATGAAATTGATACCAGTCCTCGCTAATTAAATCACCCAAAGGAAAGAAAGATAGGTGGGGGCTATCAGGTGTGCCAATCTGTATGACTGTTACGAAACCACTCGAAACATTGATATCCCTTATCCGGAACATTAGCTGATTTTGTTGGAATATAACATCCCCTTGGCGCAATTTTAGAGCCTTGTCCAGGGAGTCAATCTTGACATTCATAATAGTAGGTTTTGACCTGTGGCGAGGTAGGATAGGCAGCTAGGAATAGAACGGAAACTTCGGCGGCAAACAGTATTAGGGGAAAAATAAAAATAGCATCATCCCCTTCAAAGAACGATGCTATGTATTATAAATCGAGGATGAAGGTAGACTAACTGATAACAATAAACCAAAATACATTATTTCTCTTTGTGGCCATTTTTGGGAGCCACGGGACAAATTACCTTTATAATACCGTAAGTGTTATTACTTATTCTCTTTTTTCAGCTCTCGCATATCTGGAACCGAAACCGTTACCTCCTTCCAAAATGCCAAAACCGAAAGAAAAATACTGGATAAACTCTTGCCAAAAATCAGCAACCAGAAAATCAATGGCTATTTAAAGCTCATAGATTTGCAATCAGGAATAAATCGAAATCTTTCTCTCCACATGGCATGCTCACTTTTGCCTCAACAATTTGTTCGAACAATGGTATGCCTACAGAAGATGTGAGCAGGCTGCTTGGTCATTCCAGCCTAAAAACAAACCAAGTGTGTGCCAGGATAACACAGGAGAGATTGAAAAAAGCATGGAAAAAATAACAAAAAAAACATTACAAGCACTATTAAACAAGGTAAAGAAACATATTTCCATTTTCTTAATCGGCATTTTTTTTCCCGGTTTCTTACAGCCAATCAGTCCGCGGTATTTGATCAACAATTAATCCTAAAAATTGATGCCTCGACCACGCAGGCAATAAAAGATAAAACAGCCGGGCTCACGATTACTCATACCGGACGAAAATGCACATATAGTGACAATGCTTCAGAAACGATAGAATTCAATGGAACAATACTTCATCAGTCAAGATCAAGGAAGGTTGTGTATTTTTATTGAGTATTGTCCTCCCTCCCCCAGGGAGTTTGTGAGATATAAAATAGATTTTGATCGCTCAATTTTGGTTTGCAGGACGCAGGATCATGAATATTCAGGCGTTTTAGATGGGTTTATTAAATTTAGTGATTGACCGACAAAAGGTAAACAACATGGGAATCATTTCAACAATAAGAAAAAGGTTAAAATATTGGTTCGACAAGCACAAAAACAAACGCTTCAGATTAAATTTATTGCAGGCAATTCAGTACTGGGTTGCATCCTTAATGACTGGATTGGCGGCTGTGTTGTACACGAAGCTTTTCTCCTATGCAGAAAATAGTTCGGCCTATATTTTTCATCGCGCGGGCTGGTTGTTTTTTATTATAACGCCATCCTGTTTTATTCTCGCTTGGTGGACAGTCAAAACTTTTTCACCTTATTCGCGCGGCAGCGGTATCCCTCAGGTAATGGCGGCTCTGGAGTTAGCGACCCCCAACGAACAAAAGAAAGTCAAGAAACTTCTTAGCTTGCGGATCATTTTTGTAAAAATATTATCAAGTCTTATCATGGTTTTCGGCGGAGGGGTAATAGGAAGAGAAGGGCCAACAATTCAAATTGCTGGTTCTATTTTCCGAGAAGTGAATCAGTGGTTGCCGAAATGGTGGCCCAAAATCTCCCGGAGAAATATGATGATGACCGGTGCGGCCGCTGGACTTGCTGCAGCTTTCAACACTCCGCTTGGGGGAATTGTTTTTGCGGTCGAAGAGTTAACAAAAACACATTTGAGCTATTTTAAAACTGCATTGTTTACGGCTGTAATTATCGCTGGATTGACGGCTCAGGCGTTACTGGGTCCGTATCTATATCTTGGTTACCCAGATGTCGATAATCTGTCGTCTTATATTTTTTTAGTTGTTGTTGCTGTTGCCATAGTTGCCGGATTGTTAGGGAGCATTATGGCTAGGTTGATTTTGATGATCTTAAAATGGAAGAGAAAATTCAAATTTAATTATCAGCATATCTTATATATTTCAGGCTGCGCACTTTTTGTCGCGACTTTTGCTTTTTTTATTAATCAAAGAATGTTTGGTTCGGGTAAAGAATTAATGACGACGACTTTGTTTACGTCGCATAAACAGCTGGCTTGGTACTTGCCCGCACTTAGAATTTCGGGACAAATATTTTCGTTCACGTCAGGTGCTGCGGGTGGGATATTTGCACCATCCTTAAGCGCAGGCGCCAGTCTCGGCGCTGTATTTTCAGGATGGCTTCATCTGTCTGACTCGAATACGAATCTGCTAATTCTATCCGGCATGGTTTCTTTTCTTACCGGGGTAACACGCACTCCATTCACATCTGCCATTCTTGTTTTAGAAATGACCGACAGGCATAATGTTATTTTTCATTTAATGCTCGCTGGAATGGCTTCCTCTCTCGTTGCTCTTATTATCGATAGACGTTCATTGTATGACCATTTAAAGGATCAATATGTAACTGACTTAAATAAAGAAGAAGCGGCAGAGGAAATAAATGCATGAAACCGGATTTAGTAGATATCCAGGAAATTATTCTGATCATTAGCACACTGATTCTTGCATTTATCGTTTCTAATTTTACTCGTAAAGTGCTGGCACGGTCTTCATTAAATTCTTCGAGAAAGCTGAACGTTGATCCTACCAATTACTGATTCTTAAAGACGGCATCTTCTTTTATTATCCATATTGTTGCGCTCATTATAATATTTCATCTTTTGCCCGGACTTGAAAGAATCGGAACAACTCGTTAATTAGCACTCATAACTCCTGTTGCATCAGCAGACTCTCAGGGGATTATAAAAGAGCGTCTTTGCGAAAATTGGTATAACGCTAACAATTGAACCGTAGGTTTTGTTGCCGTTTTTAAATAAACCGAAATGAAAACAAACCGTCTCATCATCATTAGTAATTTCGACTAACCGATTTCAAAAAAAAGATAATTATATGTCTTCGTATGCCATTGACGTTCGTGATCTGGACAAGGCTAAGCAAGATATTGCAGGAGGCAAGGGCGCGAACATTGGGGAACTTTTCAAAATCAATGGGCTACATATCCCGGGCGGCTTCTGTATATCCACAGCAGCCTATAAACAAATCATTGAAGGGACGCCCATTGTTCGCCAGCGCCTTGACGAATTGTCAATCCTGGATGCGGGAGACAGGGACAAAATCATTAGTCTGGGTAAAGAAATTCGAAGCAACATAGAAGAAGCGATCGTTCCAATGGAAATTTTGGATGAGATTATCCGCGCTCTTGCCCATTTCGGCGAAAACAAAAGTTTTGCAATCAGGTCAAGCGCGACAGGAGAAGATTTGCCGACAGCATCTTTTGCAGGCCAGCAAGACACCTACTTGAATGTTATTGGGAAAAAGCAAATCTTAAGTCACATAAAAAAATGTTGGGCCTCTCTTTATACTGAGAGAGCGATAAGGTACCGCCTCCAAAACGGCGTCGAGCATCGCAAAGTCCAGCTTTCCGTACTAGTTCAAATAATGGTCTCTCCATCGTCGGCGGGAATTTTATTTACTGCAGATCCAATTAGTGCCAGCAGAAAAGTAGTGTCCATTGATGCAAGTTTCGGGCTTGGGGAAGCCATTGTTTCGGGCCTTGTAAATGCTGATGTATATAAGATTCGAAATAACGCCATAACCGAAAAGAAGATTTCCAGGAAGTCAATAGGGATTTATCTGTTGGAGGAAGGAGGTACTGTAAGCCAGGAAATTGAGCCAAAGTTTCAAAATGTGCAGGTGCTGACGGACGATGAAATTTTGACGCTTGTGAATTTGGGTAGAAAGATCGAAGAACATTTCGGCAGTCCTCAAGACATCGAATGGTGTTTGGCCGACAATACCTTTTATATACTTCAGAGCCGGCCAATTACCACCCTGTTTCCGATTCCCAAAACAGGTGATCACCGAAACCATGTTTATGTATCTGTCGGACATCAGCAAATGATGACGGACCCCATGAAACCGCTGGGGCTTTCTATATTCCAGCTTACAGCTGCTCGTCCCATGTTTGAAGCAGCAGGAAGGTTATTTGTTGATGTCGTTGATGATTTGGCATCGGCGGATCGAAGTGGGATCGTGTTAAATGCATTAGGTCAATCCGATCCGCTCATAAAGGATGCATTGATGGCCGTAATAGACCGAGATGATTTCATCAAAGAGATACCAAAAGATCAAAAAAGTCCGAATTCGAATAAACATAGCCGGGCAATTTCATCTGCCATTGTACAACCGGAGGTCGAAAACGACCCATCAATCGTTTTTGAATTAATCAAAAATACTGAGAAGTCAATTGCAGAACTTAAACTTAACATCTTAGCAAAAGCAGGCCCTGAGCTATTTGATTTCATCCAGGAGGATATACAACAGTTAAAAAAGATGTTCTTTGAGTCAAAAAATTTGGCGGTGATTATGGCGGCAATAAACGCTTCAAACTGGATCAACCAAAGCATGAATGAATGGCTGGGCGAAAAAAACGCGGCAGACCAGCTTTCCCAATCCGTGCCAAACAATATTACTTCGGAAATGGGGCTCGCTTTATTGGATGTTGCCGATGTGATTCGACCCCATCCTTTGATAATAGATTATCTAAATCGATCAAAAGATGAGGATTTTCTCGATGTACTTCCAAGCTTTGCGGGTGGCATTGATGTTCGAAATGCGATTATCAGCTTTTTAGAAAAATATGGGATGCGCTGTGTCGGTGAGATCGATATTACTAAAACCCGTTGGAGCGAAAAACCAATAATGCTTGTTCCAATGATTCTTAGTAACATTAAAAACTTTAAGTCTGATGCCAGTCATCGGAAATTTGAACAGGGGCGACAGGTAGCTTTAGAAAAAGAAAAAGAGATTTTAAATCGATTGAAGCAGTTACCAGGAGGCGAAGAAAAATCTAGCCAGGCAAAGCAACATATCAGCGTGATTCGGAACTTTCTCGGTTATCGTGAATATCCAAAATACGGTATAGTCAGCCGTTATTTTATTTATAAACAAGCATTGCTGAAAGAGTCCGAAAAGCTTTTTCAAACTCATGTAATAAACGATCGGGAAGATGTATACTATCTCAGGTTTGAGGAATTTCGCCAAGTTGTGCTTTCGGGAAAACTGGATTACGAAATCGTTACCGAGCGAAAAGACAGTTATAAATTATACGGGAAGTTGTCGCCTCCCCGTGTGATCACTTCGGATGGTGAAGTTTTTGCAGGCAGATACAATCGGGAAAAAATCCCTTCTGATGCCTTTGTGGGCCTGCCGGTTTCCTCCGGAACTGCCGAGGGCCGGGCGCGTGTCATATTAAGAATGGAGGATGCGGATCTGGGAATTGACGATATCCTGATCACGTCGTTTACTGACCCCAGCTGGACGCCTTTATTTGTTTCAATTAAGGGTCTTGTAACAGAAGTTGGAGGCCTGATGACCCATGGCGCTGTCATTGCTCGTGAATATGGTCTGCCGGCGGTAGTTGGAGTGGAAAATGTAACCAAACTGATAAAAGATGGGCAGCAAATTCGTGTTCATGGAACCGAGGGTTATGTGGAAATCCTACAATAAAGAAGTAAAGAAATGACATTGTTAACATCGTTTTTCACTGAACGATCCCAATTGGAAACGCTACAACGCCATTTGCGGGATATACCCTGCCCTAAAAGCATTGACTGTCGACCTTGGCGTTAGCATGATAAATTCTCCAACTCGCGGCAATTTCAGTGGCAAACCATATCCCGAGGGCGACCATGGAAAAAGGGAGTTTCCAGCTGCCAGGCAACACTGGCCTTCAAAAATAAGCATTGATCCATTGGGGACATTATTGATCTTTTCCAAATACGTCAATTTGTTACCCATCTGATCAAGACGGTCTCTGTGCAGAATATCATCAATGGCACGAATAGAACTTTTTGTATCGAGACCAAATCCGGGATTACCCCTGCTAAAACATGTCTTAAACCTGTTGAAGTCCTCACGACGGCATTCTCCGCACGGGCGGTGACCCGCGGCAAAAGCGG
Source organism: Chitinophagia bacterium (assembly GCA_021324175.1). GTDB lineage: Bacteria > Bacteroidota > Bacteroidia > Chitinophagales > Chitinophagaceae > Puia. The sequence goes on along the minus strand of JAJPJP010000398.1, from coordinate 2,571 downwards.
TAGCCTCGTCAAGAAAAAAAAGTTCCGTGTATAGCCCTGGCGACATTACCTTTCGTTTCCTGTCCTTGAATTGAAGAACGCAAATCAACCATGCTTTTAATCGAAACTGCCGCGTTATTGTTTGCCGCTCGTCATGAAGAAGCCCCCTGTTTCCCATCCAGGCGCCCCGGTAAGGTGTAGCAATCAGATTACCGAAAGGATCGACACGGTTCTGTAACATGCGCTTAAATATTGGAGTCCGATTACTTATTGATCGACGCGGGGTTTTTAACTGCCTGCCTCGCCAGCAATTGCCATCCACTACCCTCTTTTTGCCATATGAGGAGTACAAATAGATCGGCATGACCAGGCACTCTGTCGTTATTGGTGTCAGCGGTTAGATGATGTCGCACAATCGCAAGGTCTCCAGATATGTATATGTGCTGCTCCGACAATTCCATCGTTTTAAACACGGACTTTCCTTTCAGTAGATCATCAATAAATTGCGTCTTGTCCTGAACCAGGCCGTTAGAATGCCCATAACTCAATTTTTCAGCAGCAAGATTTTCAAGAGCTGTTTTGTCTGCTGAGATCATCGCAGTTCGCAATCTCTCAACACAGCCAGCGACCTGCACTTCCTCCGAAGACTGGCAGCGGACCGATGCCGTTATAATAAGAGAGCTTAACCCGAGTAATAATATACTACGCATAGAAAAAATTTAGAAAGACCAAATTAAACATTTGATGGCGTTAATTCCGGCGTTTTGTATATTCACGAAAATTCACGTGGAACCTATAACATGCAGAAGAAAAAGCATCTATCAAATGCTGGTGCATTTGGCTTTACTCAGCACATTAAATTCCTCTGGCCAGCAACATCTTTACACCTTTCCTTTCGGGGTTCAGGCTTATACTTTCAGAAAAAGTTTTCCCATTGATGCCGCAAAGACGCTGGACACAATCAGGATGATGGGATTTTCGGAGATTGAAGGCGGAGGTGGGGTTGTCCCACCTGCTGAGTTCAAGAAATTGTGCGACGAGCGCTCGATCGCCATTCCATCGACGGGGGCCAGTTATGAAGAACTGATTCGCTCGCCGGATTCGGTTGCCGATCGTGCCAGAGTTTTGGGCTCCCGTTATGTCATGTGCGCCTGGATACCTCACGAGGCCGGGAAATTCAATTTGGAAAACGCCAGGAAAGCAGCTGAGGATTTCAATAATATGGGGGAAAAACTGGCTGCACGTGGTCTTGTCTTTTGCTACCATGCTCACGGTTACGAATTCCAGCCATACGCCGGTGGAACGTTGCTTGACTATCTTTTTGAACATACCGATCCCCGCTATGTTTCCTTCGAGATGGACATTTTCTGGATAAGATTTGGCGGAGGCGACCCTGTCTCCTTGTTGCGTAAATATGGCAAGAGATGGAAGCTAATGCACCTTAAGGATATGAGGAGAGGCATACCAACGGACCTCACTGGTCTGACGTCTCCTCAAAACGACGTTCCGCTGGGGACGGGGCAACTTGATATCCCAGCCATTATCAACGAGGCGAAGAAAGTTGGCATCACGCATTATTTTATCGAGGATGAGAGCGATGTAGTCGATAAGCAGGTCCCGCAAAGCATTCAATATCTTAAGAAGCTTTAACCGCGATGCAGCATCGTCAATCCGACAGCAAGTGGACAGTTTTCGTAGCGACGATACGTTGTCTCTTCTTTTCTAGAATAAAATTACCCAGGACCAGGCAATCCATCTCCATTCGCATAAATCCCAGGAATGCGTCTTCAGGCGTGCAAACTATTGGTTCGCCCCGCACATTAAATGAAGTATTCACCAGAACGCCGTACCCCTTAATGCGCTTGAATTCGGTAAGGAGCTGCCAAAACTTTGGGTTGGTCGACTGGTTGACCGTGTGCGCCCTTGCGGAATAATCTACGTGTGTCACGGCCGGCAACGTAGAAAGCGGATAGGCAAGCCTTTCTCTTAAGCTTAAATTCGCCGCATTATCCGGCGCCTTTTTTCTTAGTTCAGTTTTTATTTTTTTCAAAAAAAGCATATAAGGCGAGGAATCACCCGGCTCAAAGAATTTGTCAGCATCTTCTTCAAGTACACTGGGTGCAAAAGGTCTAAACCCTTCCCGGAACTTGGTCTTTTGATTGATAATTTGTTGCATTCCCCGAATTCCGGGGTCTGCCAATATGCTTCTGTTTCCAAGGGCGCGGGGACCGAATTCCATCCTGCCCTGGAACCAGCCCACGATTTGGCCTTCAGCCAGGTTTTTACTTACAACGCTAACCAGCTGGTCAAAATCCTCCATCTTTTCGGCAATGGCTTCATGCAGGTCAATAACGCGCTGGATATCGGTGTCCGAGTATTCGGGTCCGAGAAATGAACCATGCATGAGATCGGATGAAGAAATTCTTTGAGCCTGGCTAGAAAACTTTAGAAAATAGGCAGCATAGGCAGCGCCGATCGCGCCGCCCGCGTCCCCTGCCGCCGGCTGTATCCAAATATTTTTGAAAATTCCTTCTTCATACACCCGTGAATTGGCCGCGCAGTTGATCGCTACTCCACCAGCCATAACCAGGT
>JAJPJP010000154.1 GCA_021324175.1 Chitinophagia bacterium | reverse complement strand
TTCATTACGGGTGGGTAAAACATCCGAGGCTTCAGCTTGAAAAGCACCTATTGTTTGAAAAGTTATATAATCTTGATAAGCTCTCCAATAAGGTCGCACGGGAAGTGGTTTATGACTTTGATTACTCAGGTATTGACTCGCTTGAAAAATTTAATGGTGAACATCCGCAGGTCATGAAGTCGAGAATCCAGCAGCGCAATTGGCATTTTGACTTCGATATTGCTAAAAAAAACTTTAACACGAAGAATCGATTGTTGTACTGGGTAGAAAAAAAAACCGGGAAACGGCTTTTTGAATACCAGAATTACAGGATCATTTGAGTCTGCTTCAAGATGGCGCAAATTTGGTATCTTGCGCCAAAACTATTCGCATCCATATTCATTCAGAGAAAAGGGCTTTCCTGGCGCAAAATCCTAACCTGCTCGATCATCGATGACTTTGCTTATCCCATTCAAACCGGACGTGCGATCGGGTGGAAAAAGTCGTGTTAAAAAAATCAATTATTAATTCTAAATTCAACACATGAACATTGCTTCATCGATCTCAAACAAGAGTAACTACTATATTCATATCGAAGAAGAATTCGGGGCTCACAACTATCATCCGATCCCTGTTGTGCTCAACAGGGGAGAGGGTGTATTTGTTTGGGATGTTGACGGCAAACGTTATTATGACTTTTTGAGCGGGTATTCAGCAGTCAACCAGGGGCACTGCCACCCCAAAATCGTCGATACGTTTGTCGAACAGGCTAGGAAGCTCACTCTGACTTCAAGGGCATTTTACAACGATGTACTGGGTGAATATGCGAAGTTCATAACGGGCTATTTCGGATATAATAAGGTTTTGCCAATGAACACAGGCGTCGAAGCGGTAGAAACCGCCATTAAGTTGTGCAGACGCTGGGCTTACGATGTTAAAAAAGTTCGTGCAAATAAAGCCAAGATTATTGTTTGCTCGGACAATTTCCACGGAAGGACCAGTACAGTCATTTCATTCAGCAATGACCCCGTCTCATACGAACGCTTTGGTCCATTTATGCCTGGATTCGAAATCATTCCCTATAACAATCTCAATGCCCTGTCGGAAGCTTTAGGGGACCCGGATGTTGCCGGCTTCCTCGTTGAACCGATCCAGGGTGAGGCGGGGGTAGTCGTTCCTGATGAAGGTTATCTTCGCAAAGCCAAACAGTACTGTGAAGACGCCCGGGTATTGTTTATAGCAGACGAGATCCAGACTGGACTGGCTCGCACCGGGAAAATGCTCGCGTGCGATCACGAAGGCGTCAGGCCGGACATCCTCCTTTTGGGAAAGGCGCTGAGCGGTGGCATGATGCCCGTATCTGCTGTCCTCGCAAACGATGAGGTCATGCTAACGATAAGTCCAGGGGAGCATGGATCTACTTATGGCGGCAATCCACTTGCATGCAAGGTTGCAATCACATCGCTAACCGTCATTCAGGAGGAAAAAATGGCTGAAAATGCAGCGGAGATGGGAGCGTTGATGAGGGCTGAACTGGAAAGACTGGGATCGCCATATATCGGAGTTGTTAGAGGTAAAGGTTTGCTTAATGCAATTGTCATTCGCCACCCGCAACCAGACGCTGCCTGGCAACTTTGTCTGACATTAAAAGATAATGGGCTTTTGGCGAAGCCGACACATGGTGATAAAATTCGTTTTGCACCTCCACTTACCATAAAGAAGGACCAGGTTTTGGAGTGTGTTGGTATCATTAGCAAGAGTCTTTCCTCTATTTAATCCCATCAAAAAGACAGTTGGTCGAGACCTTAATCAAATAGAATTTCACAAATGACGCTTGAGCAACATACCGAACATCATCTCACGAGTTCTGCCATGATCAGGGACGTTGTTATAGGCATGTCCGATGGTCTGACCGTCCCCTTTGCGCTCGCGGCAGGATTGAGCGGTGCCGTTCAGAATACGGGTCTGATTATAATCGCGGGGCTGGCCGAAATTGCCGCGGGGTCGATTGCTATGGGTTTAGGAGGATACCTGGCTGCAAAAACGGAGGTGGATTATTACAATTCAGAACTTCAACGTGAGTATTCGGAAATCGAAACCGTCCCGCAAATCGAAAAGCAGGAAGTAAAGGATTTTTTTGCAAATTTGGGCCTGAGCAATGAAACCCAGGACCAGGCCGTTGGAGAAGTCATTAAAGACAAGGACCGCTGGGCGAATTTTATGATGAAATATGAGCTTGGACTCGACCGGCCAGACCCGAAACGTGCCAGGAAAAGTGCTTTCAATATCGGTATGTCATATATTGTCGGCGGGCTTATTCCATTACTTCCGTATTTTTTTACCGGTAATGGGATTGACGGACTTAAGATTTCCTCTGCGATTACCCTCGTTTGCCTTTTCGTATTCGGATATTTCAAAAGCAGGATCACCGGCGTTAATGCATTTTCGGGCGCTTTGAGAGTTACAGTTATCGGGGCCCTTGCGGCGGGTTGCGCATTTGGCATTGCAAAATTGATCCAGAGTTGAGAAAGGATATAGCTATTGGTCTTTATCTGCGGGCTGGCTCATATGACTATTCTCAGTTACTTTGATATCAGGAAGCATGCTCATGATCAGCATAATTACGGAAGCTGAGAGCATTAAGTAGATCCCTGGTTTTTTTAAAGGACATACACCACCGTAGCATGACGTGTAAAGTATGAAAGTCTTTATGCTGTAAGCGACCATTACCGCAGTAACAAGTAAGTTGCAACGTTTCGCCCAAATTTTACTGACAACGAATAGGATAATTGCGATCACGCCAAAAAAGATAAGAGCAAGGCCAGGCTTGCCATATGAATTTCCCTGGGAAAATAGTCCTGTAAAGTTTTTATCGATATCAGGATAATAAGCCCACGGCGCAAAGCAAGAAGCAATCATAATAAGACCTGCCAGGATTCCCACCAACTTTGAGTATTTCATACTTAAAACTAAGAAGACCTATAAGGTGCCGAAAACCCTATAGGTCCTTGAGGTTCCGAGCAGATTCGAACTGCTGTAGAAGCTTTTGCAGAGCTCTGCCTAGCCACTCGGCCACGGAACCATCACTCGCGACAAATGTAATATATTCGTTTTAAATTCCCTAACGAACAAACCATGCAACGGATTGCAGAAAGTGAGCTAATTATTAACCAACGCAACGCGATTCACCACTTGGATATTGCTCCGGATGAATTAGCGGAAACTGTGATTACAGTTGGCGATCCGGCCAGGGTTATGCAAGTGGGCAGGTATCTTGAACGCATTGAGTCAAAAAGGCAGCATCGCGAATTTGCCTCATGCACGGGTTGGATCGGCAGAAAACGTATTACCGTGGTTTCTACGGGAATTGGCACGGACAATATAGACATAGTCCTTAACGAGCTTGATGCACTGGTCAATATTAATTTCGAAACAAGAACTATAAAAAAGGAACTTACGACCCTCAGCATCTTCCGCCTTGGCACCGCCGGTTCCCTCCAGGCGGACATTCCCATTGATAGCTTTGTCGTTTCGACACATGGTCTGGGTATTGATAACCTATTAAATTTCTATGTTCAGCATCAAAATGAAGAAGAAAAGGAATTGCTGCATTCGTTTGTGACTATGACGCAGATGCATAACCGAATTTCATTTCCCTACATTAGCAGCGCATCTCCTTCATTAATCAAGCATTTTGTAAATGGATTTCACCATGGAGTGACTGTAACTTGTCCGGGTTTTTATGGTCCCCAGGGGCGCGTCATACGGGCCGGTTTGAATGTCCCTGCTTTTGTTGATAAGTTGATTCAGTTCCGCTTTGGCAACCATCGAATATGCAACTTCGAAATGGAAACATCGGGGATTTATGGCCTCGGCAGGATTCTTGGGCATCACTGCCTCAGCATAAGCGCAATTGTCAACAACCGCGTAACAAAGCGCTTTTCTGAAGATGCACAGGCGACTATTGACAAGCTTATTATCGCCGCCCTTGAAACCATTTCGAGCCTCTAGTCTATTGTTTGTACTATTTTTGCCACAGTCAGAAATACCACGGACTTAAAATAGCGACTTTGAAAACCCATTTTTATAAATACCAGGGCACCGGCAATGATTTTATTATTATTGATAATCGTAATTGGAGCCTGACGGCGCTAACCACTGATAAAGTGAAACAATTGTGCGACCGCCGATTTGGAATTGGAGCCGATGGCTTGATGTTGCTCAATCCTAAGGCAGGATTCGACTTTGAGATGAAATATTACAATTCTGACGGTAGAGAAAGCACCATGTGCGGCAACGGAGGAAGGTGCATGGTAAAATTCGCTTACCAATTGGGTATTCATAAGGACAAGTACCGATTTATGGCAATGGACGGCGAACATGAAGCAAAGATAGACGGCGACATTGTGAATTTGAAAATGAACGACGTTCACGGCGTTGTCGATTTCAACCATGACTATGTACTCGATACCGGATCACCCCATTATGTGAAGATTGTAAGCGATGTCATGGATTATGATGTGGCGGGCAAGGGAATGGAAATTCGTCACAGTCCCGAATTTGCCCAGGATGGAATCAACGTTAATTTTATTGAGCCAAAAAAACCCGACGAAATCATCGTAAGGACATATGAACGAGGAGTCGAAGACGAAACACTTTCTTGTGGAACAGGAGCAACTGCGAGCGCCCTGGTATATTACCACAATGAGACCGGATACAACGAAGTTTCGGTTATCACCCGGGGAGGAAAGCTTTCAGTACGCTACAACAGGATTGATGAAAATACATTTACAGACATTTGGTTATGTGGTCCTGCCGAGAGTGTATTTGACGGCGACATAAAATTTTCGCCGTGACCGCTGGCGCGCTGTCTCTGGCTAATTTTAACTTTAAGCATGTTCAATGTCCGGGTCTACGGGATCCTAATTACGGAAGAAAAGAAAGTTCTTGTAAGCGATGAATTTATTCGAGGTAAATATTATTCCAAATTTCCCGGTGGTGGGCTGGAATTCGGAGAAGGAACGCGGGATTGCCTGAAGAGAGAATTTCAAGAAGAGATGAATCTTAAAGTTTCGGTAACAGATCACCTCTATACTACCGATTTTTTTCAGATGAGTGCATTCAATCCTGAACACCAGATAATTTCCATTTACTATTTCGTCGAGCCCTTGGAACCAATTAGGGTGCCATTGCGCCAAAAACCATTTGATTTTGATCAAAATCAAATGGAAATGTATGCTAAGACCGGCGAAACTGAGACCTTTAGATTCATTGAATGGAACCAATTCTCCGGCGAGAGCGTTACACTTCCCATCGACAAAATTGTCGCCGAAATGGTAAAATCCTCGTATTAACGCAGCACTCTTAATTTTTTTATCATTTCGTCTCCAATCCCATCTGACGATGGGCCAAAGCCATTCACGAGGATACCTTTCAGGCCGTTCTTTGATTCGATCGCATAAACCACGGCCTCATCGGCGGGGTCACTGTTGCCCTCATACCGATACACTTCAGTGATTTCAAATTCAGAAGGTTTGAGCGGACCTGGATATTCTTTGCACGTTATCGCATTGGAATCAAGATTGAAATCGATATTATAGCCTCGTTGCTTCAAACCGTTAACGGCCTGTGCGACCGTATCATATGTGTACATGTTAAAAAATTTAATCAAGCTTTTGAACCATTAAACCTGACATCGCTTCAGAAATTGTGCACATGAATCATGCCTAATAGATCATTTGGTGTGTTTGCTTTATGACGCTCATTACAAAACTACTTTGTACATGCCCAATGTTTTCAATTTGGCTAAGCCTGTTGACATGAAAATCGTAGTAGCTGTCCATATTTTCAACTGCAACCTTTAGCATAAAGTCAAATTCCCCCGAAATATTATAACATTCGATCACCTCTCTAAGCTCGTTAATGGTTTTTATGAATTTTGCGCCAGACCGCTTATTATGTTCCTTGAGAGAAACGAAACAAATGGCCATAAGTGCCTTTTTTACCTTAGAATGATCGAGCAGGGCAGCGTATTGCCGGATGATTCCTGCATCCTCCATCCGCTTTATCCGTTCATGCACTGGCGTGGGGCTAAGATGTACCCGAGAAGCAATTTCGCGGACAGTCAATTTCGCGTTCTCCTGGAGCAATTCAAGGATAGCCTTGTCCTTGTCATCAATGGACGGGGCCTCCGAATATTCTTTTTTTTCGGGGTTTTCTGTAGCCATTTTCGTATTTTGTTCTAAAAAAGTTTATATAACAGAATAACATTCTAAAATTAATCATTTTTTATCGTATTTTGTTCTAACTGTTTAGCTTTGCTTTATTCAAATATGTTACCTTTAAAATTGATTTAAATGTCTTCAAAACTAAAAACGCAAATTGATTTCAGCCTTCCTTACAAGGTGAGGGACATTAGCCTGGCCGAATGGGGCCGCAAAGAAATTAAGCGTGCTGAGGCAGAAATGCCGGGCCTCATGGCTATTCGCGCCGAATATGGGAAAGAAAAACCACTAAGAGGTGCTAGAATTGCGGGATGCCTGCACATGACAATCCAGACTGCTGTGTTAATAGAAACACTCATTGAACTGGGGGCAGAGGTCCGTTGGAGTTCGTGCAACATCTTTTCAACGCAAGATCAGGCAGCTGCTGCAATTGCTGCAACGGGTGTGGGAGTATTTGCCTGGAAGGGTCAAACACTAGAAGAAGCCGATTGGTGCATCGAACAAACCTTGTTTTTTGGAAGCACTGACAAGCCGCTGAATATGATATTGGATGATGGTGGCGATTTGACCAATATGGTTTTTGACAAGTACCCCGAATTGATTCAGCATATTCGGGGCCTGAGTGAGGAGACTACGACAGGTGTTCACAGACTATATGAACGAATGGAAAAAGGCACACTGCCTGTTCCGGCTATCAATGTTAACGACTCCGTAACGAAATCAAAATTTGATAACAAATATGGTTGTAAAGAAAGTCTAGTTGACGCCATCAGGCGCGCGACAGACGTTATGATGGCGGGGAAGGTTGCTGTTGTTGGCGGATATGGCGACGTAGGAAAAGGTTCGGCGGCTTCCTTGAAGGGAGCGGGATGCCGGGTAATTGTTGCTGAAATTGATCCGATTTGCGCCTTGCAGGCGGCCATGGATGGATTTGAAGTAAAGAAAATGGCAGATGCTGTTAAAGAGGCGGATATAATTGTAACGGCCTCGGGGTGTCGTGATCTTATCACCGAAAAGCATTTCAGGCTGATGAAAGATAAGGCCATCGTCTGCAACATTGGACATTTCGATATTGAGATCGACATGGCGTGGCTGAATAAGAATTTCGGCCATACAAAAGATACAATCAAAGCCCAGGTAGACCTATATAATTTGGACGGGAAGGATGTTATAGTCCTCGCGGAAGGCCGATTAGTAAACCTTGGGTGTGGTACCGGACACCCGTCTTTTGTAATGAGCAATTCATTTTCGAATCAAACATTGGCACAAATAGAACTTTGGAAAAATCATAACAGATACGAAAACAAGGTCTATGTTCTTCCAAAACATCTTGATGAAAAAGTAGCGCGGCTGCATTTAGCTAAGATCGGCGTTGAACTTGACGAGCTGACTGATGCTCAGGCAGCTTACCTCGCCCTTCCAAAAAATGGCCCATTCAAACCTGACCACTATCGGTATTGATTAGGAAATAGTTTACAGGAAAGTCCCGGTTTGTCCGGGATTTTTTACGAACGACCCGATTTGATGTCTGGTTCCGACTCACTTCGCCACTCGTTTGTGGTGATTACTTCGGCCTGACGGGGAAAAATCTTGGTCGTTAGCAGTTGATGAACTTCGCTATCCAGGTCCGCACAGCAATCGGAAAGAACGGTTAGGAGATAATCTTTATCGGCCGCTTCACGCAGCGTAGAAAGGATGACACCACCGGTCGCGACGCCGGCAAGAATAAGATGTTCAATAGCGCAGGAGCGGAGTACAACTTCCAAATCACTTCCGGTAAATGCGCTTACCCGACGCTTGATAACCTTTATATTGCTGGCCGCAGGTTTAATCCTCTGATCAATCTGCATGAACTCTTCTCCTTCAATGTTGGCAAATTTTTCCCTGGCTGCCATAAACCCCTTATTGTTTGGACTTATCTCGATCGCCCCTTTCCTAAATCCGACAACCACAAAGATCACCGGAATGAGCGATCGACGTGCATGCTCGATCGCGAGTGTCGTATTGCCGACTAAAATTGAATTATCGGGAATAGACTTTAAGACAGCTGCCTGCATGTCCATAACTAACAAGGCCGAATTTTTTGATTTGCTTTCCATGTTTCGCTGTTTAATTTAAACGTTAGGAATTAAATTTTTTCTGTGACGATTTCCTTTGCTTCTTCAATATCAACAGGGTGGTCGCTTTCAAGTCTGTTTTTTCGCGAAAACCTGGCCGATAGCAACGCGATAATTATTGCCATCATTCCCATTACAAGCATAGCATTTGCGGCGCCTAGATGCAAAGACACCAATCCAACAAGTAAGCTGCCCAAGGGTAACATGCCAAACATTGCCATAGCAACATAACTAATCATCCTTCCGCGCATTCTGTGATGGGAATGGATTTGAATAATCATTATTGATATTGTGCCTTGTGACATCGCGCCGAAGCCCATGGCAACCCCGAATACCACTGCAAGTAAAAAGTTCTTGGACAAAGCAAAGAAAATGAGACCGAGGCCCAGGACTATGGTATTAATGAAAAGTACTTTTTTGAGATCCGCACCCGGCCTTAGAGAAGCCAATAGAAGGGTACCACAGATAGCGCCGAACCCGATAAAACTGTAAATGTATCCGTAGGTCATCGCATTACCTTTAAAAACATCTTTAGCAAATACAGGAAGTAGTGTATCATATGGAAGGACGAGCAGGCTAATTGCAGTAAGCATAAGAAGAGTGAGGCTGATCGTTGGCGTCCCCTTAAGATAGGCAAATCCTTCGGAGAGTTCAGCCCGCATATTGCTAGTCAGCGCGGGCGCTCTGTAAGGAGGTAGTTTGAGTAACAGCAATGAGATCAGTACTGCTACAAAGCTTAAACCATTTAAAAGAAAGCAGATACCTGCCCCATATTTTTCCAGAATAATACCCGACAGGGCCGGCCCTGTCAAGCGGGCCACATTGACCATTGACGAATTAAGCGCAAGTGCATTAGATAACTCTGATTTGTCTCGAACGAGATCGTGGACGAGAGGCTGCCGGGCCGGCACGTCAAATGAATTAATCAGGCCGAGAATCATACTCAAGCCAAGCACTTCCCAAATCATATAATGCTTTGTAAGCAATAAAGCAGCCAGCGTGAAAGCCTGGATCATCGAGGCTGACTGGGTGACCAACAAGATTTTGTACCGGTTATGCCTGTCTGCAAAAATGCCTCCCAGGAGAGAAAAAAGAAACGAGGGGAATTGCGACGCAAAGATGGTTAATCCCAACATGAATGTCGAGTGTGTCATGGTGTAAATCACCCAACTTACTCCGGTACGCTGCATCCAGGTTCCAATCTGCGAAATTGACTGGCCACAAAAATACAGTCTATAGTTGCGGCTTTGGAAAGCCCGAAACATGCGTGAGGGTTTGCTGTTATTCATGAAGCCTGGTCAATAAATCTATTGCGGACGCGATTTGTCTCTTTTCTGTATTTGTAAATTTGTCTGATATTAGTGCAGCCAGCAAATCCTCTTTTTCTCTTCGTCTAAGTTCTATTAAATGCTTTCCTCGTTCGGTTAAGGAAATCAAGGAAATGCGTTTGTCGGAGGCAAGCGTCCGCCTGCATATAAAGCCGAGCGTGTGCAACCGGTTTAGAACTTGCGACACAAATTGCGAAGACATTTTTAACCGCTGACTTAGCTCTGAGGGGCGCGCACCAGGCTGATATACGAGAAACCCAACTACATTTTCTTCTGCTAAAGAAAGTTGTTCAGTGTTCCGAATGCCTCTTCGAAGATTTCGATGCAGGGTGGCGACTTCTTCTCGCAATCGACGGGCTAAGATCTGGTCGTATTTCGTTATCAACATTTATACATTAACTTTGCAAAGTTACTTTGATAATTTTAAAAATAGCGAAATTGATTTACCAAATTTTCACTGGCAAAGAAAAATTTTTCTGGCGTTGATATATGACTTCGCCAAATAGAGGAAAATGTCTAATGAGATTTGGGTGAAACGAAGGATTTTGTCGCAATGATTGGCAACGACTGTCCATCCGGTTAGCTTCCAGTATTTTTTAGTCGCCTTTGTCCACGGGCGTTACGATACCTGAGGTATCAACAATAGCCATTATATCCGCCTTTGTTTTCCTGCCGAGGCTGTCAATGACCTGATATTTGCAGTCGACGCGCATCTTGTTTATGCTTTCAGGCTGGTAGCTTGTTTCTTCATTTTGGATTATCCCGGTTCCTTTCATGGTTGATCTTAAATATTTGACAAGGGGTTTACAGGAGCCATCTGTTGTATCGATATATTTTGCGGACCAGAGCTGCTGGAAACGCCCCATTTTCTTCCCCTTTGCCATAACGGCGTCATCCAGGGATACCTTGTTCAGGGGTTTTGCCGAATCGTATTGGAAAATATAAACCATGTTGATGTTCCCATAATCATTTAATTTAAATTTTCTGTCAAAGTAGGATTCCGCTCCCGATTTCCCCGGATTGTCGAGAGCTATCAATATTCCGCTATCTCTGTAAAGCACATCTTTGATCGTGTATAATGAGTCTGTCCTGATAGAATTTTCGAGGGACTCTATGTTGGCAATTTTAGTGGGCGAGCCAATTTTTTTTGCATTGCCGTTCAAATGTATTTTGAGTAATATCAATCCGCCGAACAATATGACTGCAATCAGTATGATTACAAATGCTTTCACCTTATTTTGTTTTTCGGTTTAACAAAATTCTTTTATTATGCTGGTCAATCCAATAATTCTGCCGGAATTTTATCCGTTAACTGATTCTGCCTTTGATTTGTGGCTTCCTGATCCAGAAAAGATTTTCTAATCGATTTAGCCGTCTTGTGATTTCCGGTATGATTCCATCCCGGCGGCATTATGGCGTACAAAAACTTATTTTTAATTCCCGGTGCTTTCACGATATCCTTAACTAACAGAAATATTTCGCCAAAGTATACGTCAAAAAAATTATTTGAATTTATTTGTCTCGTAATTCCAAATTCGACGGGAATATCTTGCCGTTCATAGCTAAATGTCCGAAATAACCGATCCCAGATATTTAGAAGATTGCAAAAATTTGTGTCCATGTAAGCGGGATTTCTCGCATGGTGAACTCTGTGGTGCGACGGGGTTAGAATAAATCTGTTCATGAGACCAAGCCTGCCATCTTTTAGGATGTTTTCGCCCACGTGAATAAACGCGCCCCAAGTGCCATCAATGAACATGATAAAAAAAAGCAGTGGAGGGCTGACACCAAGCAATATACACGTGGTGGTTCGGATGACGTCTGCATAAGGCGCTTCTAAAATAAAATGAGCATAAGTCACAGACAGATTCATATTTTCAGGCGCATGATGAGTAGAATGCAGACACCAAAACAACCTGATCTTGTGAGCAAGGTAATGGTAAAAAAAGTGGCCAAGTTCCCAGACAATATATCCATAAATGAGCCAGTACCATGCAAATGAGGATTTGAATATGGCATGCTTTCCAAACAGCCCGATGCAATATGCAATCGCAGCAATAGACACGAATCTTGAGCCCACACGATTGAATATATAGATAAGGAAAGGAATTTTGTATGCTGCAATCTGAAATCTCCTATAATAAAGTGCCCGAATAATCTCAATGATCAACAGAAGGGGGACAAGGGGTCCAATTGCTCCGAGAATTCCGTCCAGAGTCAATAGCGTCGAATAGTTGCCTGTCTTAACAAGATTGATGACGGACCCGATGCCCAAGAACCCGACGGCCTCATCGTAAAGGGTGTGCCAAATATCCATAGCAATCGCGCAGCAGGTTTTGTTGCATTAAATTTAGCAATATATTCTTTGTAAAAAAAGTGGTGCTGGAAGTTCGCATTTCCCGAATCGGACTAATTCTTCGCTTTTTGATTTCCGGGATTTGGGGATTTGCCATATTCGAAGATCATTAGCGTTGGTCTCTCAATTTTCTCATCTGCCTTGCTTTTCGCGCCAACGCCGGCTGCCTGATGCAGTAGATGGAGATGGCCGTCACTGTCAGCAAAAAAAGAATGCCGATAAGTACCATTTTACTGGTTTGATTTATTGGGAAACCTTAACCAGCTAGGCAAAACATCGTGCCTAATTAGCCAGAATTATTTTCAACCAGATAGCTTGATTAATCCTTGCGCACTGGGTAAAAAATTACCCGCCTGTAGAATTTCTCACATGTTATCGATGTTATTTCATAATTGGAAGTTCAATGTGAGTTGGATATTCAGGGCTACAGTAGATGGTTTGTACGGCTTTGGTATAGTCGGATGCCAGCGCATCAAAAATATTCGGAACAAATTTTTGCGGATTTCTGTCGATGACTGGGAACCAACTACTCTGGACCTGGATCATTATCCGGTGCCCTTTTTTGAAAGTATGGTTAATTTGATGCAGGTTGATGACAAATTCTGTTGGTTTGCCAGGGACAAGGGCTTCGGGCTTGGCAAAACTTTTATAGTACCTACCTCGAAATACTTCCATTGCAACCGGAAACATGTAATCACTCATCGACAAACTCTTCGAATCAAAATTTGGATATTCGTCGATTAATTTGACTACCCAGTCGGCGTCAGTGCCCGTTGTACTGGCAAATAAATGAGCTGTAATTTGACCTGTAACCGTTAGATCTTCGGCCAGCGAATCGCTTGTAAAGCTCACGACATCCGGCCTGGTGTATACAAACCGCTGGTCTTCTACCTGCCAGGTTCTCCAGCGGCTGCCTTGGCCGTAAGTAGCTTCAATTGGAAGCGTTCTATAAGGCACCGGTTTGGCTGGATTGCTTTCATACTTTATCTCGCCATTCGTCAATGCAGGTTTAGTGAACGAACAAGTGTTGTTCGGCAACGCGTACAAATTTTGCAATGCCGCTTCCTTGGGTGGCCATGTCGAGTAGGTCATCCATTTATTGCTTCCAGTTTGAAAACAATATGCCTCCTCGAATTTTCCGTCACCAATTCCTTTGAGCCAGAAATCAAACCATTTTTTTTGGAGATCCTGGAACCATTCGCTCGTATTGCTCTCAAATGAGATCTTGCCAAGACTATCCCCTTTGCCACGTGACCATTGACCATGAAACCAGGGCCCGAGGACAATATAATTACGATTAAATGTGTCTTTTTTTTCCAGGTGACTATACATCAGTTGTGGACCATTTAGGTCCTCTTGATCAAAATATCCACCAACATTTAGCAGCGGAATTTGGGGGAAGTTGTCATAGCTCAATGGTGAATTCTTTTGCCAAAAAGAATCGTAGTTAGGGTGCAGTACAAAATTATTCCAGGTTGGTACACGCCCATGAAAATACTTATCATTAACATTCTTGAGAGAGCTGAGTCGAAGATACCAGTCAAAAAGGTCAAATTGGGGAAATGGAAAATTGCTGTCTTTTGTTCGGTCAAATTCGACTTCATAACTATATTCCATCCCATAACTAAGTCTGAATGCACCATTGTGGTGGAAGTCATCCCCAAGGAAAAGGTCTGCCATGCAGGCCTGTTCGGAAGAAGCTTTAAGAGCCGGATGAGGGTCAATCGCTCCAACCAGAGCAAGCCATCCGGGATAAGAAATTCCCACAATTCCCGCACGCCCGTTATTTCCCGGAATGCTTTTCACCAACCAGTCAATTGCGTCATAGGTATCTGTGCTTTCATCGATCGCCCCCCTTATGGTTTGATGAATAACGGGCTGGTGAATCTGCATCGTTC
>JAJPJP010000425.1 GCA_021324175.1 Chitinophagia bacterium | reverse complement strand
TCATAATTTACCTGGAGAAGTGCCGGAGCGGTTGAACGGGACTGACTCGAAATCAGTTGTACGCGCAAGTGTACCGGGGGTTCGAATCCCTCCTTCTCCGCTGGGAACCGTATTTTAAGATCATCTTGGGGCCTGTAAGGCGTGGTGCCTGAGGAGGAAGTGTGCAGAATTAGGGGACTCCACACATTATGAGGAGAAATTGCGCAAAGCCTTAGTCCTGTCATAAAAAAGAATCCCGACTCTTTCGATATGAGCGACAAATTCGGGACTATTAAGAGCAGGAAAATTGACGAGCTCAACCCGGTAAGGCAAGCTGCTTTCTTCAAAGTCAGCATGAAGCCCGCGAATGCTTATATCGTTGACTCCGGCATTCATCACCGATAGATCGATATCGCTGCCTTGTTTGAAATTTCCCTTTGCGCGGCTTCCGAAAAGGAATACTTTTTCTACCTCGGGATATTTAACAAAAATATCCCGGATGGTTTGCATGTCTCTTTCGGTCAGACCGAATTTATTTTTCAGCTGATTTTGCATCAAAAAGATTAAACTGATTTGAGCCTCCTTCCCTGATATAAAACAGGTATAGTTTCTTTAGTGCAGGGAATACTACATTTCGCAACTGATCTTCGGAATTTTCGAATTTCTGTCCGTCATAATCATGAGAAAGTTCATTGCGTATATCAAGACCGTCGATCAAATCTTGCGCATAGTCAATTAATCCGCTTTGCTGCGCATAGCGGAGCGTATCTTTCGGCGATGGTTTAAAGCTAAATCCCTTTTCTTCGAGATAATCCTTCATTACTTTCCAGGATAGATCAAGGGTAAACTCAAAACGCTGCACAATTCCGTTTCTTTCCAATTCATTAGGATTCTCTTTGTCAACGGCTTCTTTGAGCCTGGCGAAAGCCTTTTCAAAATTCTGGAACCTTTGTTTCCATCTTATGTCTTTTTCGTCCATTATAAAATGCTATTGATTTCGGTGATTTTTCGCCCGTTAAAATATCAAATTTACTGACAACTGCAATAGGAGAGGATTATTCTTATCACCCTTCAAGGATTATTTTCGTTTCGATCGCATCAATATGAGCAATTCATCAGATAGCAATGCCGAGATTCCCGGATTATTATTTCTGATGCTTGATTCTTCCGACATATTTATCCAATTCTTTTTTCTCCTCAAAACCTGCAGGCTCTTAACTACCCCGGCTATCTTTTTTAATTTTGGGGAAAGCTGGCCCTGGTCGCCCTGTTGCCGGGTGCAGAAAAAAAATTGTAAATTACTCGACATTCGATTTCTCTTGCTGTGCAGGTCCCGTTTTTGAAAATATTCCATGTTCATCAAAAAGCAATTCTTCCGGAAGCTTGGGTAGTTGTCGTTTAAACCCATTTTATGAAATTGTCGAATTGGATCTTGATTGTTGTCCCCGCAATTTCTGTTGCCTCCTGCCAGAAATCCAATCCATCGGTTCTGCCTCCTATAACACAAACAGGCGAAAACACATTTGGACTTAAAGTTAATGGCAAAGTGTGGGTACCTCATTTCACCTGCGGCTATTTTAGCAATCCTTGCGCCGAGCTAACGTATTCCATCCTCGCCGCGGATTCAATAGGTTGGACACCGATTTGGTTTTCCCTAATAGCTGGTAATGATGCTGGGGATCATTCGTACTTCCAGATCGGTCCTTTCAGCGACAGCTCCTTTTTCCATCAACCAGGTAATATTGCCGATTCATTAAACATCACATTTAGCGTCGGCCCTCCTTTTGTCTCCAATGAGCTTGCTTACCAGAAATATCCGGGTATTGGGAATAATAATTTTGAAGTCACCAAACTCGACACGATAAACAAAATCATATCGGGAACTTTTTCTCTCACTTTGTATAATGGCAATCTGAATTCATATGATTCAGTGAATATCACTGACGGGAGATTTGACTTGAGATTCGGCGACTATTGTCACTGTTCCCAATAGCATTATTCTATATGAAGCAAAAGCCTTCTTGATGATCCCCAAAAAGGATACCCAAACTATAAATTTAGAAAATGTCAAAACCAAATGCAGCCAATTTTATAGTGACTAAAGATTTAGTAAAATATTACTTATTCCTTTTCGCCATATTATTCACTGCTTGTGTAAGAAGAATAACGCCACCAATCCGCGAAGGCGCACCAATATTGGTTGTGGAAGGATTGATCACTACTGATTCGACTCCTTATGCAGTTAAACTCAGTTATACCGGAAAATTTCTGAACGCGAACGCTCATATAGATTCCAATCAGAATTATATCGATGATGCCAAAGTGGTTATTAAAGATGATGCAGGCAATTCATCGTCTTGCACTTTAATTTCTCCCGGAACTTATCAAAGTATAGATTCCACCTTTGTAGGAATTGTTGGGCGCACCTATACATTGAAAATTTATTTATCAAATGGAAAAATGTATGTTTCTTCTCCTGAAAAAATAAATCCGGCACCACCCATTGACAGCATAACCGCTGTTTATGATAGCACATTTATCACAGATATCAGACCAACACAATTAATTATTTCAGTAAATGCACATGACCCGCCTGGCGTTCAAAATTTTTATCGCTGGACAGCTTATGGATATATTCCGCGCAAATCCTGGGGCGATCCATGCACGATCGGTTTGACATCATGTTATAATCCTTACGTGTGTACATGTTTCGCACTTTGTGAGCAATATCTCTCGGATAATCAGATAAACATTTTATCAGACCAATATATTGATGGCAGAGAAATTATTCAGCCTGCATTTTATTCTCCTATATATTGGTTTGGAAAACATTTTGTCGAAATCAAGCAGTATTCAATGAATAAAGATATGTACGAGTTTTGGCAACAATACCTTCAGCAAACAAATCGAACAGGAAGTATCTTAGATCCGTTGCCCACATCGTTGACCGGCAATATCCATAATGCAGCAGATAGTAATGATGTTGCACTTGGGTATTTTGAAACTTCGGCGGTTGAAACTAAAAGAGTGGTTTTTATTCCATTCTTTCTCCAGGAATACTATCTTGAAAGTGTAGCAGGGCAGTATATACCGAACCAATCTGTTGGTAATGGCGATTGCCATCTTGTTTATCCCAACTCGTTGGATGATGACATGGACCCGGCAGGATGGGAAAATGCACAGGTAATAGATTTACATTAGTAGTTTTATTCATGGCTCACATAAATCTATCATTGCCAAATTCAATGTAACAATGAAGTTCTCTCCATTCATCTGAGTTCTCCTGCCTATGGCATTAGTTTTCAATTTTTTGAATGGTGTATTTTGCGAGTTCTCCTAAATTAGAACCCCAGGGATGTTGCAGCCCCCCAATTCATGCCTATTCCGTTAATGTTTTAAAAAGAGAAAAAAATATTTTCGGCGCCATAGTATGAGCCTTTAGAGAGATTGATCTTACTACTAAAAGATTCTGAAGAATTCTGGAATATTCGGGAATATGTCAGCGATCATTACTTATTCGTTCGAATTTTTTTTTTGGAATGTTCTACTCTTCGCCGAATTATTTCAGCGTATTCCGGAATATTTCAGAACGAAGAGCGAAATCGTCATTTTCCAGCTTGCTTAAAGAATTGTCGGAATTTACATTCACAAAAAACAATTTGTAAATTGGCACTATAAACATCAAACCCAAACCGAAATGGAAGTAGCTCTACTTATCCTTTTACTGGTCATTTCTGTAATTATATGCGTTACACTTACCAAGAGCAATGAGGCTATAATAAGTCTTAAGAAAGAAATAGATTCGCTAAGAGCTGACATCTCTTCGTTCCGCAGCAGACCCTCACCGACTGCACCAAAAGAAATTTTGGATGACCAGTCGGAACGGGAAATTGTTCGAAGCATCCCGCCAAAAGACCAGACAATTGTCAAAGAGCTAAAGACCGACCAGCCAAAAAGGAGTCTGGAAGAACCGGTACGCGCTTCCCAACCTGAAATTAAGGTCACCGCTGCAGTTTCGCAGCAGGAATT
>JAJPJP010000345.1 GCA_021324175.1 Chitinophagia bacterium | reverse complement strand
TTTCAACAAGGTGGCGCTTGACGGCCTGCTGCCCAATGACATCCTTAAAAGACATGAAGCAAAAATAGCATGAAAAAGGCCCGCTACTATTTATAATATCGGGCCTTCAAATCAGGTGTGTTATTAACTAACTAATTGAGATACTTGGTAACCTCATCGCTCATGGGGTCTACCTTGTTAAAGATAACCGTGATCAGGTGGCCATTTTCGTCGAGGAGGAATTTCGTGAAATTCCATTTGATCGGGTCATGAAAGCCTTTTTTTTCTGCTTCATCTACCAGGTATTTGAATAGAGGCGCAATGTCATCACCCTTCACGGAAACTTTTTCAGCCATGGGGAAAGTCACGCCATAATTCTTTTGGCAGAATTCCTGAATTTCACCGTTGGTGCCGGGCTCCTGCGCGCCAAAATTATTGGCGGGAAAACCGACGATCACCAGCTTGTCCTTATATTTTTCGTAGAGCTTCTCAAGCGAAGCGTATTGGGGAGTGTTGCCGCATTTGGATGCGGTATTTACAATTAATATTTTTTTGCCTTTGTACTTTGAAAAATCAATTGTACCTCCCATGAGGCCAGGAACCTTAAAATCATAAATCCCGATGGTACTTACCAGTGCTAATGAAAGGAACGCTACGCGTAACATAATAACGAATTTTAAAAATTAACAAACCAGCGCAAGTTAGGTTTAATCGCTATTTAATTACGTAAAAAAATGACGAAGGTTCGCTGAGACCGATCATTGTTTTTGAAAACAACCAAGGTCAGTCAATCCACCGACAACGCGAGGGTTTCCGTCGAGGTCAAACGGAGGGGCGCCTGAAATTGTTCCGGCTCCAATGGCCGGCGAAGATGCTTTTAAATGAAAATCATAGAATAAGCTCAAATTATTGACACTATCAAACATGGGATCCGTAGCCAGCATGTTGGTGGCTGTAACGTTGGAAGGATTGTCTTTTTCCAGCCAGAGACAATAATTAAAATTAACGCCGAACGCCGAGCTCGTTTGCTGTTTCGATACAGAAACCTCATCGGGCAGTGAACCATCTCCCCAAAATATGCAATTGTCGAAACTTGCCGAAAGGCTGTAAGTGGCATTTGTGCCATCGGAAGACACATTGTTAATGGTCAGCACGGGGTTAGTATGCGACATGAATTCATTCGAATAACTGGCTACCGTGCAATATGAAAATGCATAGGTGCCCCCATAAGTCAATTCCACGTTGGCGCCGCAGTTGGTGATCAGGCAATTGCGTGCCTGGATACTTGATTGTTGCGCGAGTAGACCAGCATCATAGCTGTTATTGATGATGCATTCATCGAGTACAAGCTTGGGGTTGGCATCCAAAGAAGGTCCGAGCACAACGATCGCCTGGTAAGCATTGTTAACGACGCCAAATTCAAAGACGTTGTCTTTACTTGACGGAGCAAAATAAATCCCGGGCCATCCCGCCGGGTAACTGGCATATGGCTGATCCAGCCTGTCGCTTTGGAAATACACTCTTGTTGAATCATATTTCTGACCCTGGACTATAAGAGTACCATCGACGATAATCGGAGCATTGGCGTGACTGTATATTCGGCATCCGGACTGAATGGTCAGTGTCGAGCCTGAATCGACAGCAAGACCTCCCAGGATCACATAGGGCAGATCATTAACCCAGGTGGTATTGCCCATGATTTGCCTGCTTAAGAGGAAGTGCGCATTTTGACCATAGGCCTGCAACTGGATAAATCGGGTATTGCCATTATAGGCAACCATAATGCTATCCTGCAGGATAAAAGCAAGATTTGCAGAGGTAGGGTTGACATAAACGGACACAAAAACATAAATACTGTCGTCTGCGTCTATTTCAATATTGGAAGCATCGGAAACAGACGCACCATTGATATTTATTTTGAATGGTGAATTGCTTCCTCCCATGAGCTTGACTTCGCTGAGATTGATTTTTTGATTATTCGCATTGATAATTTTTACTGACTGCGTGACCGAACCGGTACTTGTAAAGACCGTATCAAAGCTGAGCGTGTCCATCGAAAAGTTGATCGCTGCATCGGGGCTGGTGATAAAGCTGTTCTTTTTGCAGGAAATAAAAATGACGATGATCGAAGATATCAGCAGTAAGGTTTTTTTCATCTTGTCCGAAAATGCTAACGATAGATTACCAGCCTATAACGAATCTTACGCTCAAAAGTTGTTTTCTCCTTGCACGATCAAAAAAGGTAATTGTACAGGTCCTCAACCCGGCCCATCATGATGATTTCGATATTTGATTGATGATTGGCGACACCCTTCTGGTTGAATTTTGACACAACAATCTTTTCGAAGCCCAGTTTTTCTGCTTCGGCAATTCGCTGTTCAATCCTGTTCACTGCCCTGATCTCGCCGCTAAGTCCCACCTCGCCCGCAAAGCACATGTGTTGCGGCAAAGGGGTGTCTTCAAATGAACTGAGCAACGCGCAAAGAACAGCGAGATCTACCGAGGGATCTTCGATTTTCAATCCTCCGGCAATATTCAGAAACACATCCTTTACTCCAAAATGAAATCCTCCTCTCTTTTCCAGGACCGCGAGAAGCAGTTGCAGCCTGCGGAGATCAAACCCGGTCACGGTGCGCTGTGGCGTTCCATAAACAGCGGGCGATACAAGCGCCTGCACTTCGATGAGTAGTGGTCTCGCTCCTTCGATAGTTGCCGCAATCGCGATACCATTGAGGTGCTCTTCTTTTTGCGTAATCAGGATTTCGCTGGGGTTGCTTACCTGGCGCATTCCCTCACTCGTCATTTCGTAAATGCCCATTTCCGCCGTGCTTCCAAATCGGTTTTTCAATGTACGCAGGATTCGATATGCATAGTGAATGTCACCTTCAAACTGAAGTACGGTGTCTACCATATGCTCGAGAATTTTAGGGCCGGCGATGGTTCCGTCCTTGGTAATATGACCAATCAGGAAAACCGGGGTATTCGATTCTTTTGCGAATCGTTGAAATTCGCCTGCGCACTCGCGGATCTGCGACACGCTTCCCGGAGGAGATTCAATATAAGGCGAATGGAGTGTCTGGATCGAATCGACGATGACAAGCTGCGGATCCAGCCTGGTAAGTTCCTGGAAGATCGCCTGTGTTGAAGTTTCTGTCAGCAGGAAGAATTTTTCATTTCGGATTTTTAGTCGGTCAGCGCGCATCTTTACTTGCTGTTCACTCTCTTCGCCGCTGATGTACAAGACTGTAATATTCGTTAGCGATAATCCGATCTGTAGAAAGAGCGTGCTCTTCCCGATGCCAGGTTCGCCCGCAACAAGGACGACGCTTCCGCAAACTATTCCGCCGCCGAGCACACGATTCAACTCGGCGTCACCCGTCTTGATCCTGATTTCTTCGCTGCTGCTCACTTCTTGCAGAACCACGGGTCTGGAATCGCGAATTTCTTTTTTGTAGCTCCTTCTTTTTAACTCTTCAATTCTGCTGTCTTTAACAATAACTTCTTCGATAAATGTATTCCACTGATCGCAGGATGGACATTTGCCTAACCACTTCGCACTTTCATAACCGCAGTTACTGCAAAAAAAAGCAGTCTTAGCCTTACTCATGAGATAAAGATATAGTTTATTGGTTTCGGCTTACTAAAAAGTGGAGTGTTCAAAACCTGAACAGAAAAATTAAGATTCGTGGAAATAGTTGCTTAAATCGGGAGTAAAAAAAAGCAGAAAAAAAATCTCAAAATTTACTAAAGTAAAAGGGTCAGCTCTGCAGCCGACCCCTTACTTACTAACCCATTAAATTCTGGCACTAAATTACAAATTAGCGCCACATAACAAAATAAATTTTTTCCTGTGTGAATAACTTTAAAGCCAAGTTCCTAGCTATAAAGCAATTGTAAATTTCTTTATTATATTATGATAATCAATCGGTTGAAAGGGTTTCAAAAAAAAATCATTTTTTTTAATCCGGTTGATAATCAAGGGGCAAAGAGGCCATCAAAGCTTAATTTCTTCGTCCCGTTTATCAAAGAAATGGAACTCTGTGAGGTGGTAATTTGTGTTGGGTTTTATCTTGACAGACTGCCTGTATTTCCAGCGCCATTTCCACTTTTTTGAGCCGAAAATCCATCCCTTGGTGAGGTAGGCGTACATAATCGGGTGGACGACCAGTGTAAGGTATTTATGCTGGTGGTTGATCAGGTAGCTGAGGTTCTTTTCGATTTCGTCCTCCAGGATTAGGGCCGATGAGATTTTACCGGTTCCATTGCAGCTGGGGCAGATTTCCTGGGTATTAATGGTCACCTCGGGCTTCATCCGCTGCCTGGTAATCTGCATCAGGCCGAACTTGGAAATGGGCAATACGGCGTGTTTTGCCCTGTCGGTCCTCATAAAGGCCTCGACACATTCAGCCAGCTTGCGTTTGTTTTCCGGAAGTTTCATGTCGATGAAATCGACGACAATGATTCCCCCCAGGTCCCTGAGCCTTAACTGGCGGGCAATTTCTTCAGCCGCCTCAAGGTTGGTTTCAAGCGCATTTTGCTCCTGGTTATTGCTGACGCTCTTGTAGCCGCTATTGACGTCTATGACGTGAAGGGCTTCAGTATGCTCGACGATCAGGTAGGCCCCGCTGGGCAGATTTACGGTTTTGCCAAAGGCAGCCTTTACCTGCTTGGTCACGCCCAGCTGGTCAAAAATCGGGGACCCGTTGTGATGGTAGGTGACTATATCGACCTTGTTGGCAGCAATCCGCTGAATATAGCTTTTAGTATCGTTAAAGATGTTCTTGTCGTTGATGATAATCTTGTTGAAGTCCTCGTTAAGCAAGTCCCTGAGCATACTCGTAGTCTTCGTCTGCTCACTGAGAATCTTCGCTGGTGCTATCGCGCCCCGAAGGTTGTGTTGGATGGTCTTCCACGTCGCAACGAGTTCGGTTAGATCTTCGTTTAACTCCGCTGTATTCTTTCCTTCAGCGGCGGTACGAACGATAACGCCAAAGTTCTTCGGCTTGATGGCCTCAATTATTTTTTGGAGTCTCTTTCTCTCTTCTGAAGAATGGATTTTCCGGGAAACCGCAACAATGTCATTAAACGGCGTGATCACCACAAACCTGCCGGGAAGAGAAATCTCACAGCTAAGCCTGGGCCCTTTGGCTGCGATCGGCTCCTTGAGTATTTGCACCAGCACGTTGGGTTTGCCGTTCAAGACTTCCGTTATTTTCCCGGTTTTGACAATTTCCGGTTCTACCTGGAATGTACCAAAATCGGCCGGATGGGCATTGGGGTTGTTAATCGTCTGCTGGGTAAATTTCAAAAGCGATCGGGCATAGGGGCTAAGGTCAGTATAATGCAGGAAAGCGTCTTTTTCAAATCCCACGTCTATAAAGGCGGCATTCAAGCCAGGAATCAGCTTTTTTACCTTCCCCAGATACAAATCTCCCACTGCAAAGCTTGCATCGGCCTTTTCATGATGGAGCTCAACCAGTTTTTTATCCTCAAGCAAGGCAATTTCGACACCTTGAGGAGCAGCGTTTATAATTAGTTCCTTGTTCAAGTGACGTTTTTTATCATCTTAGTCGTCTTTGTTAAAGCTGCTGAAGAATTTATTTAATGATGCTCTGGCAATCGTAAGATAAATTAAGGTAACAGCTGCAGGAAAGAAAACGGACTTGGGATATTCCGGAGAGAGAAACTATTTGTTTCTTTTCTTATGACGGTTTTTTCTGAGTCTCTTTTTCCGCTTATGTGTCGCGATTTTGTGGCGTTTACGTTTTCTCCCACAAGGCATACTAAAATTCGTTTTATGTTAAAAAATCAATTTCGTGTTTCCAACTTATTGAATCGACTGCATATGCTGGTCGATTTCGTTTATCATTTTCGGATCGCTGATCAATTCCTTCGCCTTTTGATACCATCTGATCGCTTCCTTCCTGTTTCCCACCCTTTCATTGGCGTCTGCCAGTGTCAGAATCGCCTCTGTGTTTCCGGGCTCGTGCCTCACTACCGTTGTTAAACGCGCAATGGCTTTGTCAAATTGTCCGGAAATCTCGCCACCAAGCCCAAGCATGAACTGCGCATACATGTTTGTACTATCCCTGTTCGCCACTTCAAGAATCCGCTGAATACCGCTCATCACCTCCTGTGGGCTACCCGCGCTGCTTCCAAAAATATAACTGGCACCAAGCCCAACCTTCAGCGAATCATTGTCAGGATCCATTTGCAAAGATCTTTCGAATAACGTTTTAGCGTTACCGGCCATCCACGCCCGGAGTCCTGCATCGTCTTGTCCCCGGAGATTATCTAAAAATAATTGGGCTGCAAAGGTGAGTCTTTTTTCAGAATTTTCCAATTTGGCTAACTCACCCATATAATAAGTGTACGGCACGTACCCTTCCCTCACTGAGTCGCGCCAAAAGGCGGCAAGCCTGCTGTATTCATCCTCACGTTGCTTCTTGACATCGCCGCGTATCACGCTGTGCTCCAAAGCATTCACATATGATAACTGAAACGGGGTAAGTTTCGACTTGGCTGCATTAAGCACATCATCAATGCCAAAGGTCCTGTTTACTGCAACTGCGGAATCATTGCGCGGAGCAACTTTCAACCGTTTGGGCGGAATCGTCTGACCAAAAAAATAAATGAGAAAAAGCAATACTACTCCAAGGCCTGCTAAAACAAACTGTGGTCTTTTCACTTCACAACCATGTTAAAGCGGCAAAATTACACCTCTTCGTCGGGGTTTGGTTGATCTGCCTTGACCGATTGTAATTTTTTTACTTCGGCCACAAATTCCTTGGCCGGCTTAAACGCGGGTATATAATGCTCAGGAATATGAACAGCAACATTCTTCTTGATGTTTCTTCCGATTTTTGCTGCTCTCTTTTTGGTGATAAAACTTCCGAAACCACGGACATAAATGTTTTCACCTTTAGATAAAGTGTCTTTCACTTCTTTGAACATGGTTTCTAACGTGACGAGGACGTCAATTTTAGGTATACCCGTTTTTTCCGAAATTTGGTTAACAAGGTCTGCCTTTCTCATTAGTGTTAATTTATAAGTTTCTGATTTTAAATATATAA
>JAJPJP010000418.1 GCA_021324175.1 Chitinophagia bacterium | reverse complement strand
TGGTGGAAGGCATTCGCTGCGTAGGAATTGGAAGGCACATTCCGTGCAGGAGGCTGGAATGCGGGCCTTGGGCTATTCATGACGGGTGCAGCCCGCTGCGCCTGAAACCTGTTTGCAGCTACAAACGCGCCCTGCGGTGAAGCGAACGCCGGTTGCCTGTATGGCTGGGTTGCGGTCTCGCGATGCTGTTGAAATGCCGGTTGCCTGCTTGTCGGGAAGGATCTGTCGGCAGGGTTAGCAGGAATCACCTGGGATCCCCTGGACTGGAAACCGCTGGAAGGTCGCAAGAATGTAGTAGCTGACAATCCCGGGCGTGCAGCCGGCGAATTGTTGACTCTTGGCCTGAACATCCTGAGTTCATTATTGCTGACCTGGACTCGACCAGGACGAAAGTTGTCGCGAATGGCCAGCGGCCGGATATTGCTGTGCGTAAACTGTTCAACTTCGCGCACGTTAGGACCTGCGGCATAGAACCGGTTATTATTGACAATGATTCGGTTATTGATCACCGTGGTATTGTTAAATATCGTCAGGTTCCTGCCTGCGCCGACACAATAGTTGTTAATGTACGGACTGGCAATATATTCGTGAGGCACGAAACACCAGTAATTGACCGGTGGGTTATAGTACCCGACGGATACGCCGAAATCGATCCCGGGCATGAGTGGAGCCCAACCATAAAAGTCACTGCTTGATCTCCAGCTCACCCAGGCCGGAGCCCAGTCATACCCCGGTACCCAGAGCCATCCATCATTGTTGTCAAAAAACCATCTTCCATAATGAAAGGCGGCCCAACCCCATGGATAGTCCGACACCCAGGTCCAACCCATGTCCGTATAGTCCCAGTGGCCATTGGTTTCGTATGGCCTGAAATCAGAACCCACATTAGGCTGCCAAACGGAGCCATATTGCGGATAATTGATCCACTGCCCATACGGACTCAGGTCATCATAGAATGTCTGTTGTGAAATTTCATCCGTTGGCGTATACCCTGCGTCATCATAAGGCGACTGGTATTCGTCGCCGGCAGTCGCCTGGCTGTAGGTGCTGCACGCAGCCAGCTGAAGGCTTGCCGCAATCATCGTAAAGAGTATAATTTTTTTCATAATTCAATTTTTAAGTTGATGGGTAAAAACCAATATTGAGACTTCGCGCTCGACTCCAAGTCAATTGACCAATTCCGCTTTAACTTTCTTTTATCCTAAAAAAATTCACATTTCAATCGCCGCTCCAGCCAGTTATGCATGACACAAAAAACTATCTTTACCCCCCAGAAAAAAATGCGATGACAATCAGTTACAACTGGCTCTGCGAATACCTCCCGGAAAAAGTCAGCCCGGAAAAGCTGTCGGGAATTCTTACCGGAATCGGCCTTGAGGTGGAGAGTCTCGAAACCTATGAATCCATCAAAGGAAGCCTGGAAGATTTGGTCGTGGGCGAAGTACTCACATGCGAAAAGCACCCCAATGCGGATAAGCTCAAGCTGACGACAGTAAAAGTGGACGACAGCGGATCGCAACCCCTGCAAATCGTCTGTGGCGCACCGAATGTTGCCGCCGGCCAGAAAGTGATCGTGGCAAAGCCGGGTGTGACCATTTACCCGACAAGCGGTGAACCATTTACACTTCAGGTGGCAAAGATTCGCGGCGTGGAAAGCCACGGAATGATTTGCGCCCCGGACGAAATCGGGCTGGGCACCGATCACGCTGGAATCCTCATACTCGATCCTAACGCACGGACGGGGGCGCCGGTGGCCAACTACTTCAAACCCTACAAGGATTACATATTCGAGATAGGGCTTACACCTAATCATATGGATGCCATGAGCCATATCGGCGTTGTGCGTGACGTTTGCGCATACCTGTCGCATCATGGGAATCGCGATGTCCGGCCCAACTACCCTTATCCGAAAATC
Organism: Chitinophagia bacterium; assembly: GCA_021324175.1. Lineage (GTDB taxonomy): Bacteria > Bacteroidota > Bacteroidia > Chitinophagales > Chitinophagaceae > Puia. Next base: position 16,340 of record JAJPJP010000418.1, on the reverse strand, counting down.
CTGCCCGGTGGCGATAATAGTTTGCCCATCGCCGTTATTGTTGAGAACAGCGAGGGATGTCCGCGCTACTCAGGAATCAGCATCCGGAATATTAAGGTGGCGGAATCGCCCCAATGGCTTCGGGAACGCCTTTCGGCAGTTGGCGTAAGACCAATCAGCAACATTGTTGATATCACAAATTTTGTTTTGCATGAAACCGGGCAGCCGCTGCATGCTTTTGACGCCGATGAGATTCATGGGGGCAAAATCATTGTAAAGAATCTGCGCGAGGGCACTCCGTTTGTCACGCTTGACGGAAAGGAAAGAAAACTCAGTGCAGAAGATGTCATGATCTGCAGCCAGGACGAACCTATTTGCATTGCAGGTGTATTCGGCGGCCTGGGCAGCGGCATCAGATCCACGACGAAAAATATCTTCCTGGAAAGCGCCTGTATCAACGCTGCAGATGTCAGGAAGACATCTGTCCGGCATGGCCTGAGAACAGACGCAGCGGGGCGATTTGAAAAAGGAACGGATATATCAAATACCGTAAACGTGCTTCGGCGAGCCGCCGCCCTGATCGTCGAACTCGGGGGCGGAGAAATCGCATCCGACGCTGTTGATGTTTACCCTGGCAAAAGGCAAAAGCAGGAAGTCAGGCTTGATTACGACTACCTGAAAAAACTCAGCGGGAAAAGCTATCCCTTGACTGCGATAAAAAAAATCCTGCTCAGTCTTGGCTTTGAAGTCACTGGCGAAGATGCATCGGGTATCATGGTGGCGGCGCCATTTCATAAGCCGGATATTATTTTGCCGGCAGACGTTGTGGAAGAGATCATGCGGATTGACGGCCTCGACAATATCGAAATACCGTCTTCCATTTACATTACGCCGTCGACGGAAAAAAATCAATACGTCGCCGCACTGCGGGATAAAGTCAGCGATTATCTGGCAGCCAGCGGCTTTAACGAAATTCTGACCAATTCCATAACCAACAGCGCCTTTTTATCATCGTCGGAGCTCGTTCACTCGGTCAAAATGATCAATAACCTTAGCGCGGAACTGAACGTCATGCGCCCTTCCATGCTGGAGACGGGACTTGAAGCGGTCGCGTACAATCTCAACCGGAAAGCTTCAAACCTTTGCCTGTTTGAATTTGGGAAAACTTACGGAACAGAATCGGTCGGGCGCTATCGGGAAGACGATCATCTTTTTCTCTATTCGACCGGCGCATCAGGAGAACTGGGATGGAGGAACAAATCGACGCAGGCAGATATTTACTTCATGAAAGGCATTTGTGAAAAAATATTCGCCCTGATGAATGTCGAAAGCCCCGTCTTCACAAAAACGCAAAATGAAAAATATGATTACCAACTCTCAGTGAAGAAAGGCCCGACGCTGGTGGAACTGGGCCGGGTTGCTCCGGCGGTCCTCCGGACGTTCGGCATCAAGCAGCCGGTATACGTGGCTGACATGAATTGGAATGCGCTGGCTGGCGAAGCGTCAAGCCGGAAAATAGAATTCAGCGAGCTGCCCAGGCAGCTGCCCGTTCACAGGGATCTTGCGCTTGTCGTCGACAGCACCGTTGCGTACGAATCAGTGGAAGAAATAATCAACGCACTCGATCTCGAGAGGCTGGAAAGCATCAGGCTCTTCGATATTTTCGAAAGCGAGAAGATTGGCGCGGGCAAAAAATCGCTGGCACTTGCTCTCAGTTTTGCGGATCAGGAAAAAACCATGACCGATGAAGAAATCGATCGAATGATGAACAAAATAATGCTATCTTTAAAAAACAAACTAAATGCTGAGATAAGAAGGCAATAAAAAACTGAACCATGACCCAGCAGGAAAAACAGTTGAAACAAATTCACGAAAAATTACAGCAGCTGCTTAAACAATATCAGTCCCTTCAGAAAGAAAATTCGAAGTTAAAAGATGAGATCAAAGAATTCAAGACTCATCATGATCATCATGCAGAAGAACTCGACCGGCTTCGCCAACGGACGCAGATCCTGCAGTCCGCCAAGACCGAAATGTCCGGGGAAGAAAAAAAGGCGTTTGAAAAACGCCTTCACAATTACATTAAAGAGATTGACCGATGCATCGCGCTGCTCAACGAATAATTCAGATTCGCTTGACGAGCAGCATTTTTCCTTCATCAGTTCCTTTGGACACTTCCAGGGTGTAGACCCCATAAGGAAGATCGTTAAGACCATTCCAACTGAAAATCTGCTGTTCGTTTTCGGCTTCAGTCTCCAGAGCACCGCATACGCTTCCAGTGTCATCTTTGAGAACCGCCTTCAACAAACATTTTTGGGGGTTGTCAACCTGAAAAGTTAGCCGGTCAATAAAGACCGATGATCTGCTTTTTACTAACATGGCTTAGTGGGGTTATATGTGCAAATATTTTTTTTCATAGGGATTGACTATGGAGGCAGTTGACTAACTTCGTATAGCCGCGTTCGCAGCTGTTAATAAACTGTGAATAAATTTAAAACAAGTATTTTACCTATGCAAGAACTTATTCCAATAAATGTTTTGATCGGGGATCGCACCTATCGCATTAAGATTGAACACGGGGATGAAGAGGGCGTAAGGAAAAACCTTAAGGCGATTAATGACAAAATCCTTGAGTTCAAAACAAATTACTCCGGGAAGGACATGCAGGATTATATAGCGATGGTCCTGCTTTGGTATTCCACCCAGCTTGAGTCCCAGGAAGAATCAGCCAATTCAGCCGCACTTGACGACATCATCCGTAAGATTGAAGGACAGCTCGAAAAAGCACTGTAAGGTTAATCTTCGCTGATTTAAATGTCGTAACTTCGTCAACTATCACATTTTCATGCATTCATGAACATGATTGTCAAGCATATGATTATAAACGCCTTAAATCTAAATTTGAATGAATTCAGATATAGCTCCCATTATAGTTGGGCTTATTGCTCTGATTATAGGTATTGTAGCGGGTAAATTCATCTTCGCGAAGAACACCAAAAAGCAACTTGAGGAGGCAGATTTACAAAGTAAAAAGATCATTTCGGAAGCACAGGCGACAGCAGAAAACACAAAAAAGGAACGAATCCTAGAAGCCAAAGAAAAATTCGTCCAGCTTAAGTCCGAGTATGACAAGGAAGTCCTGGACCGCAACAGGAAACTGAACGAATCCGAAATCCGGATTCGGCAAAAAGAACAGGGCCTAAATCAGAAGAACGAAAACATTGATCGTCAACTCAAAGAAAATGAAGCGATTAAAGAAAACCTGAATCGCCAGATTGAGGTTGTCAGTCAAAAGAGGACTGAACTGGAAAAACACCAGGAAGAGCATATCCGCCGCTTGGAAAAGATTGCCGCCTTAAGTGCGGACGAAGCAAGGGCCCAGCTTGTAGAAAGCCTGAGGCAGGAGGCGCAGACACAGGCGCTGACCATTCAGCAGGAAATCATTGACGAAACAAAACAGAAGGCCAACAAGGAGGCCCGCAAGATCATTATCCAGACGATCCAGCGGACCGCGGCAGAACAGGCCATTGAAAACTCCATTACCGTATTCAACCTGGAAAGCGATGAAATTAAAGGCCAGATCATTGGCCGTGAAGGACGTAATATTCGTGCGATTGAAGCTGCAACGGGCGTCGACCTGATCGTGGACGACACACCCGAAGCCATTGTGCTTTCATCGTTCGACCCGCTTCGCCGCGAAATCGCCAGGCTCTCCCTCCAGCGCCTTGTCGCAGACGGCCGAATTCACCCCGCGCGAATAGAGGAGGTGGTTGAAAAAACCAAGAAACAGATTGAAGAACAGATCGTTGAGATCGGTGAACGCACGGTGATCGAGTTGGGAATTCATGGGCTGCATAAATCGCTCGTGCGTATCGTCGGCAAAATGAGGTTCCGGTCCTCCTATGGCCAGAATCTCCTGATGCACAGCCGGGAAGTCGCCAATCTCTGCGGCATTATGGCTACCGAACTCGGACTTAACCCAAAACTTGCTAAAAGAGCTGGCCTGCTGCATGATATCGGCAAGGTGCCCGATGAAGAGACTGAGCTGAGCCACGCTTTGCTGGGCATGAAACTGGCTGAAAAATTTGGGGAGAACCCCGCAATCGTCAATGCTATTGGTGCGCATCACGACGAAATCGAGATGCAATACGTCATTTCGCCCATCGTACAGGCCTGTGATGCCATCAGCGGCGCCCGGCCCGGGGCGCGTCGTGAAATTATGCAGCAATACCTGCAGCGAATCAAAGACCTGGAAAACCTTGCCATGTCCTATCCGGGAGTCGAGAAGGCTTACGCCATCCAGGCTGGGCGGGAATTGAGGGTAATTGCTGAAGCTGAAAAGGTTAGCGATGCAGACAGCGCCAAGTTGAGTTTTGAAATAGCGCAAAAGATCCAAACCGAAATGACCTATCCGGGACAGATTAAAGTGACCGTGATCAGGGAAAAGAGGACGGTGACGGTCGCGCGCTAGCTGCGATTCAGGCCGAATTAATTTTAATTTTCTTAGTAATCCATTACTTTTGCAATCCTTAAAAATTGTATATGAATTCGGCAGTGAACTTTGTACACGAACAGCTAACCGGCAAGAAAGAGTTTCCCAAATTCAAGGCAGGTGACAACATCACTGTGAATTACAAAATTATAGAAGGCAACAAGGAAAGGATTCAGGGCTTCAAGGGCGTAGTCATCAAACGCCAGGGAGCCGGCTTTACAGCGACCTTTACTGTTCGAAAAATTTCCGATGGCATTGGCGTCGAAAGAACTTTCCCGCTGCTGTCGCCGAATATTGAATCGATTGAATTGAGTAAGGCGGGCCGTGTGCGCAGGGCCAAGCTTTATTTCCAGCGTGAACGCAGCGGCAAGACTGCACGCATCCGGGAAAAACGTTTTTAGGGCAAACAGTTGGACGCTTCAACTGTTAAATGTATAGCGGGTATTGATTTTCTTTTATACCTTTATTATTCACTTCTAAATTGTCGTTATGGGAGATTTATTCAGCGGTCCGCATATATTGCTAATTGCGCTGGTTGTGTTGCTGCTTTTTGGCGGCAAAAAGATACCTGAATTGATGCGTGGACTGGGCAGGGGAATTCGCGAATTCAAAGACGCGAAGGATAATGTCCGGAAGGAAATCGAAGATCATATGCAGGACAACAATTCGAACAACAGTAATACAAATTCCTCCAACAAACAAGTTTCTTCCTAAGGTAGGCCAAAAACAAATTTTTCATTCATAGAATGAGTAAGCCTCGCCGACGATTTGTGCGAGGTTTTCTTTTTATTTGCCATACTTTTATATTCTACGATCTGATTTTCCATGAAGCTTTTTAAGCGCAGCGATAAGGGCGGCCCGAGGGCTGAGATGTCTTTTGTTGAACACCTCGATGTATTGAGGGGACATCTTTTCAAGTCGGCGCTAGCCGTTGTTTTGGGTGCCATTGTCATGGCAATCTACAACAGCTTTATCGTTAAGAAAATCCTGATGGGACCTACCCATGCCGATTTCCCCACATATGGAATCCTCTGCAGGTTCAGTCAAAGGCTGGGGCTGGGCAGCAGGCTTTGCATGAACAAGATCGATGTCAAAATGCAGAGTACATCGGTGGCAGGACAATTTGATGTCTATTTCAATATCCTGCTTATCGGTGGATTTATTATTGCGTTTCCGTACGTGTTTTGGCAGTTCTGGAAATTCGCCAAGCCTGCACTCACACCCAAAGAATTAAAAAACACGCGCGGCGTCATATTCTGGGTGTCCCTCCTTTTTTTCACCGGTGTTTTTTTTGGGTACTTCGTTATTGCGCCCTATACCATCAATTTCTTTTCCAGGTTTAAGATTGACGACAATATCACGAATGACTGGACGATCGGCAGCTATTTCAATACCATTGTGCCGCTGATCCTGGGCGCGGGTCTTGCATTCCAGCTCCCGCTTGTGATGTATTTCCTGGCCAAGGTCGGCGTGGTCAGCGCTTCCTATTTGCGCAGGGTGCGTAAATATGCGATCCTGGTCATGCTCATCGTAGCAGGCATCATTACGCCGCCTGACATGCTTAGCCAGATCGTTTGTACGATCCCGCTCATGCTTCTTTATGAAGTCAGTGTGTGGCTTTGCGTCAGGGTCGAGAAACAGGAAAAGCAAAAGGAAGCTGAGTGGAACTAGGTCTCCAGTCTTAAATCATCAACGCTTTGTTTTCATTTACGACCATAAAAGACTATCACCAATTCCTCGCGGACACCCCGGCGGGTTGCAGTCTCGCAGTAAGACATTATCTCGCCGAGATATCTCGCCATAAAGACCTGAATGCATTTCTCGAGGTCTTTGAAGACGAGTCCCTGGCAAGAGCGAAAACGCTCGACGAAAAAAGACAGGCAGGCAAGCCGCTGGGCAGCCTCCACGGGGTTGTCGTCGCGATAAAGGATATCATTGCTTATAAAGGCCACAGGATGACCGCCGCCTCCAGGATATTGGAAGGATATACCTCCATTTTCAGCGCGACCGCCATTGACCGGCTGCTGGCCGAAGATGCCATTATCATCGGCCGTAATAACTGCGACGAGTTTGCAATGGGTTCGACCAACGAAAATTCGGCTTTTGGCAAAGTACTGAACCCCATCGACAAGGAGAGAGTGCCCGGAGGATCTTCGGGAGGCTCGGCAGTCGCCGTCGCAGCGGGCCTCTGCATGGTCAGTCTCGGTAGCGATACAGGGGGATCGGTGCGCCAGCCCGCGGATTTCTGTGGCGTAGTGGGCCTAAAACCAACCTACGGACGGGTTTCCAGGTATGGATTGATCGCCTATGGCTCATCGTTTGACCAGATAGGCGTATTTGCCCATTCGCTGGCCGATGCTTCCCTTATTTTGCAGGCCATTGGCGGCCCTGATCCTCTCGACGGCACGACTGCCAGGGCGGCCCAGCCAGACTACCGGCAGGCTTTCACCAGGCAGTTCCAGAAGCTCCGGATTGGCTATTTCAAAGACGCTTTCGAGCACCCAAGCCTCGATCGCGAGATAAAAAGTCGACTCAATAACATGGTGACTTCCCTTTCCGAGTCAGGACATGAGGTCAAACCAATTGATTTTGAATACATTGATTACATAGTACCCGCCTATTACATCCTGACCACTGCCGAAGCTTCTTCTAACCTCTCCCGGTATGATGGAACCAGGTATGGAATTCGTGTCCAAGACAGGGACTTGGGCCTTCGGGACTTCTATAAAAAGAACCGTTCGATGGGTTTTGGCAAAGAAGTGAAGCGACGTATCTTATTGGGAACCTTTGTGTTAAGTGCAGGCTATTATGACGCTTATTTTACAAAGGCGCAGCAGGTGAGAAAGTTGTTGATCGAACGGACTGATCTGATGTTCAAGCAGTTAGACCTAATCATCCTCCCTGTTTCCCCCTCTACCGCCTTCCGAATCGGCGAAAAGACAGAGGACCCAATTTCAATGTATCTCGCTGATATTTATACAGTTTACGCAAATCTTACCGGTATTCCCGCCGTCTCGCTTCCCCTTTTTAGCCACTCAAATGGCATGCCTTTTGGTATACAGGCTATGACTAGCCGATTTAAAGAGTTACCTTTGTTCCAGTTCTCGCATCAACTGATGCAACAATATAAGTCCTACGAAAATCCTACTTTATGAGAACGAACACTGAGGACTCAGTTACTACCTTTTAGGTAAGTTTTTTAATCCTACTATGAAGAATGATACTACCCAATAAGTTGGTCATTGTATCATTAAAAAATTGAAAATGAAGATTAACAGGATTTTATTGTTAAGCGTCAGCTTGTGCATTGTGTCCTTTGTAAACGCAAGGGATGGCATCAAACGGAGCAAGGCAACTGCTCCCACACACACAGCCCGCAAACATTCGTCTCTGCTTACTCACACCCAGGTAGATTCTTTAAAAGGACTTGAAAACGGATTTTCTAATCTCTTCGTTTCCAACTTTATGGTTGGCGAATCAGGCGCAAAGCTCAATCCCAAGGCGATCAGCTTCGTCCAGGAATATATGGAGCAGAACACCAGGGACCTGGAAAGCATGAAAAAATGGGGCAAGCCCTATTTCAGCATGATCGACGTGATTTTAACCAAATACGGGCTACCCTGCGAGTTGAAATATCTCGCTGTAATCGAGTCTGAACTGAAGCCGACAGCCACATCTTGGGCCGGTGCGGTAGGACCCTGGCAGCTGATGCCCGGCACAGCCCGCCTCCTGGGCCTGACCGTTACGCGGAGATACGACGAAAGGAAGAATTATGACAAGAGCACGGTGGCCGCTGCCAAATACTTGCGCAGCCTGTACAGTGAATTTGGCGACTGGCTCCTCGTTATTGCAGCCTATAATGGCGGCGATGGGAACGTGCTGAATGCCATTAAGCGCAGCGGAAGCCAGGATTTCTGGAGGCTTCAATATTACCTTCCGACAGAATCGAGGAATCACGTAAAAAAGTTCATTGCGACTCATTATATTTTTGAAGGCCAGGGTGGCGTTACCACGCTGACCAAGAAGGAAGCGATCGAACAGCTCTCGGGGTCTTCAATGTATGTTTTTCATCGCAACCTGAGCAAAGAGGAAATCAGGAATTTAAAGACCATGGCGATCTCAGGGAAATATTGCTCTTCCGTTATTGCCCGGACCATCCTGATGGATTCAGCCGAATTCAACCGGTACAATCCTGAATTCGACAAGATCATGGCCGGTGCCAACAACACCTATGATCTCAAGCTGCCTTCCGATAAAATGGACCTGTTCCAATCTGGAAAGTACCAGATCCTGACAGAATCCGTGCAACAGATGGTGAACGCCGCGACGTCTCAGGACAGCGCAGCGCAGCCGAATCTGGCGCTGGCTTCATCACCCAAATAAAATATTGAAAGTTATAGGTTATTTAAAAAGTAGTGGTTCAGAACGGGCCACTACTTTTTTTATGGCTGAAATTTTGAGCAGGCATTCTTCATATTCTTTCTCCGGATCACAATAAAACGTAATTCCCGAGCCAACCGGGAACGAAAGATAATTTCGCCCCTTCTCATAAATCATACTTCTGATCACCACGTTGAAATCAAAATCCCTGGTGGGCGTTACATAACCCAGCGCGCCGGAGAATATACCGCGACCACGACGTTCATATCGTTCGATGAGTTCGAGCACGCGGCGTTTGGGTGCACCGGTCATCGATCCCATGGGGAACGTGGCCTTGACGGCATCGACCCAATGCAAACCGTCGTCGAGTTCACCAGTGACCGACGATATCATGTGATGAAGATTGGGAAAACTGTAAATGCCAAACAATTCATCTACGGCGACCGTCCCTTCTTTGCACACTTTCGCAAGATCGTTGCGTACCAGGTCAACCACCATGACGTTTTCCGACCGTTCCTTGGCGTTCCGCAGCAACTTTAAACGGTTCTCTTCGTCTGAATTCCTGGCGGCAGGATCCAGTTGCCAGGTGCCTTTTATGGGCTGCGAGAGCAGCCTGCTGCCAGTTTTTTTCAGGTAGCGCTCCGGGCTGGCGCAGAAAAGGTAGCTATCATCAAGCCGGTAAAACCCACTGAAAGGATTCGGTGAGGCTTCGGTGAGTTGCAGGTACATGGAAAGGGGATCGATCACGCAGTCTTCCATATAAAACTCCTGGCAAAAATTCAGCTCGTAGCAGTCTCCTCGCAAAATGTGGCTTTTTATGCGACGGATGGTTTGCAGATATTCCTTCCGCGAAAACCGTGACCGGATCGCAGCATGGCTAACGGGTTGCCTCAACTCGGCTGAAATGGGTGTCGAAACAATCTCCTCGTAGATTTCACGATGGTTGCCCATGGGCGACCCAATCTCGATATGGGTATTGGCAACGCGTATGAGAATTTCAGGAACAAAAAAATGCAGGTCGGGAAAACCTGCTGGCCCGACCGCCCCGGTGACTGGCAATGCCTCAGTTTCGCCTGCCAGTCCGTAGCCGAAATGTCCGAACAGCCAGTCCGGGTTTTGATCTGAGAATGCCTTCACGCTGTCAAATGCTTTTCCTGATGGCATGATCAGCTGGTCAATTTTCCCCGCACCGGCCAGGCATTCCACAGAATGATGCCTGGAAGAATATTGTTGATTATCCAGGAAACAAAAAATGTTGAACGCTTTGATCCAGTTCAACAATTTCAGTTTTGTTATGGAGAAATCCGAAACCGGAAAAGAAACGAAAGTTCTGTTCACCTCGATCGGTTAAAAATCATCGTCTTCTTCGTCATCATAGCGCTCGTCGCTGAAAAGGTCAAGATCTTTGAAATCTTCATCAAATTCCAGTTCCTCTTCCTTACCGGCCTTTTTCCCGGTTCCGCCGGTGCTTTTTTTATACTTTGATTTCGGTACGTCAAATTCGTCGAAGTCCGGATCCCACTCCTCCTCCTCTTCTACCTTATCCCAATCATCAACTTCCTCTTCTTCCGCAAACTCTTCATCATCCTCGTCATCCTCGCTCTTCTTACTTTTGAGGGTGGCGCCTTTTTTTGCCGGTTTTTTTGCTACCTCTCCCAACTCATCATCATCAACTTTGTCGTCAACTTCGTCGCTTTTCTTACCCTTCGCAGGTGCAACTGTTTTCTTCGCAGATTTCACATCTCCAACCTCCTCTTCGTCATCGTCATCTTCTTCTTCCTTCCCTTTGGGTTTGGACAAAGCTTTTTTGTCGTTTTCTTTCGAAGCCGGAGGTGCAGATTTTTTTATACTTTTTTTATCCTTATCAGATTTAGATGCCATATTTCTAAATAAGATTTATGTAAAATTTCAGCGAAGTTTTTAATCCGCCAAATTTTTTCCTGAAAAATTTTACCCGTTCACAACTAGTTGATCTCTACCGGGGCCGTTAGAAATGTGCGAGATCGGCACATGAAGAAATCCTTCTATGAACCGAATATATTCTTTCATTGCAGAAGGCAAATTGCCGCAACTGTTGATTTTGCTGGTGTCGATCTTCCACCCGGGAAATGACTGCCAGACAGGTTCAAGGTGCATTCGTGTCATTTGGAACGGTATTTCCTCCGACTTTGCGCCATTCACATTGTAGGCCGTGCAAACCCTGAGTTCTTCAAATGCGTCCAAAACGTCGGCTTTTGTCATGACGATCTTGGTCACGCCATTGATCATCGAAGCATAGCGCAGCGCAACGAGGTCAATCCAGCCGCAGCGTCTCGGTCTGCCAGTCGTCGCTCCAAATTCGCTGCCAATCCTGCGGAGTTCTTCACCAATGCCATCAAGCAATTCGGAAGGGAATGGTCCGCTCCCGACACGCGTGCAATAGGCTTTGCTTACGCCGATCACATCCCTGATTCGCTGTGGCGCAACGCCGAGGCCTGTGCATACAGCTGCAGAAATCGTGTTCGACGAGGTCACAAAAGGAAAAGTTCCGAAATCGACGTCGAGCATGCTCCCCTGGGCGCCTTCGGCCAATACTTTCTTTTGCTTTTGCAGGTTGTCATTAATAAAATACTCGCCATTGACGATCTTGAATGAACGCATGAAGTCCAGCGCGTCGAAAAATTCCTCCTCGTCCTGCGAAATGTCTTCGTGATAATTAAACCCGTCAAGCAATTTCTGGTGCTTCAACCGGAGCCTGATATACTGGGTCGTAAAACTTTTGTCGAGAAGATCGCCAACGCGCAGCCCGTTCCTGCCTGTCTTATCCATATAGGCCGGACCGATTCCTTTCAATGTCGAACCAATCTTTTCGTTGCCTTTCGAAGTCTCTGAAGCCCTGTCCAGCGCGCGATGGGTCGGAATGATGAGGTGAGCGCGCTGCGCGATGTAAAGATTTTTGCGAAAGTCGACGCCAAAGGATGCTACCGCTTCGCATTCCTTTCTCAGCGTGATCGGGTCAAGGACGACGCCATTGCCGATCAGGTTGATGGTATTTTCGTGAAATACTCCCGAAGGTATCTGGTGCAGCACGATTTTCTTATCATTAACATACAGCGTGTGCCCCGCGTTTGGGCCGCCCTGGAAGCGGGCGATCATATCGTACTTTGGAGCAAAATAGTCTACGATTTTCCCTTTGCCTTCATCACCCCACTGCAGACCCAAAATGACGTCAACCATGTAAAAGATTTTGAAACGCAGCAAAAATAGGAGAATTGACCTTGGCCAACCAATTGATTTGTCAAGATCGTTTAAACATTTTCAGTATCGAAACGGTCGACAGTTTGTATCCCGCTAAGTTGTTTGAGGCGGTGCACCAGCTCGTCCAGTTCTTCCTTGTCATGAACATAAATCTTAATGTTTCCTTCGAATACGCCTTCCTTTGCTTCGATGGTAATCGCGTTTATATTCAGCCGCATTTCCCCGGATATCAGATTAGTAATCTTATTGACGACGCCTACGTCATCCATGCCAACAATTTGCACACCGGTAAGAAATGAGATCTCCTTGTTTTTCGCCCACTTGGTTTTGACGACCCGGTGGCCAAAGTTCGACAGCAATTTGGCAGCATTTGGACAATTGGTCCGGTGAATCGTAAGGCCTTTCCCTGTGGTGACAAAGCCAAAGACATCATCACCCGGAATCGGTTTGCAACAATTGGCCAGCGTATAGACGATCTTGTCGCTGCTCTCGCCGAATATGATAAGTTCGGCATCCTTTTTTCCCACAGGCGATGAGAAGTCAATCCTTACCTCTGTCGCGGGCTTCATCGGCTTGGGAGGCTCAAGACGGTCGCCAAGCAGGTGAAACTCTTTGAGTTCATGCAGGTCAATGTTCTTTACTGCCACCTGGTAAAAAAGGTCCAGGGAAGACCCGAGCTTATAATAACCAGTCAGGATATCGATGTTATGTTGGTTGTAGACGGCGCCGAAATTTTCGAGTTTTCGCTGAACCAAATATTTTCCTTCGTCAGCGATCCGGCGCTTTTCTTCCTTGAGCGCATCCTTGATCTTGCTTTTGGCTTTGGCCGTGACAACGAAATTGAGCCAGTCTTCGGTTGGTCTTTGCTTGCTCGACGTGATGATTTCAATCTGGTCCCCGCTATGGAGCTTGTGACCAAGGGGGACGAGTTTATGATTGACCTTGGCGCCAATACATTGAACGCCGACAGCACTGTGGATAGAGAATGCGAAGTCCAGCGCAGAGGAGCCTACAGGCAGCATTTTGACGTCGCCTTTGGGCGTGTACACATAAATCTCTTCCGTCAGGAAGCTGGTCTTGAAGTCCTGGAGGAAGTCGACGGAATCATTATCCTGGGTATGCAATACTTCGCGAATCTGCTGGAACCACTTGTCAAAGCGGCTTTCGTCGTTAGCCCCTTCCTTGTATTTCCAGTGAGCGGCAAGCCCTTTTTCCGCAATTTCATTCATGCGTTTCGTCCGGATCTGCACTTCCACCCATTTTCCCTGGGGGCCCATCACGGTCGTATGCAGGGCTTCGTACCCGTTCGATTTCGGGTTGCTTAGCCAGTCGCGAAGCCTTTCGGGTGAAGGCGTATATTCATCGGTAATCATTGAATACACCTTCCAGCAGTCTTCTTTCTCTTTTTCCGGGGAAGAATTCAGGATCACGCGAATGGCAAACAAGTCGTAGACTTCTTCAAACGTCACGCCCTTTTTACGCATTTTGTTCCAGATCGAATGAATGCTTTTGGGTCGCCCGTAAATTTCAAAATCAAAATCCCCCTTGTCCAGCTTATCCTTAAGCGGCTTGATGAATTCGTTGATATAGCGTGATCGTTCTCGTTTGGTCTCCGAGAGCTTGCGTGCAAGTTCCTTGTATTCTTCCGGCTCGAGATATTTCATCGCCAGGTCTTCGAGTTCCGTTTTTATGTTGTACAATCCCATCCTGTGCGCCAGCGGCGCATAAACGTAAACTGTTTCAGAAGAAATTTTTAATTGCTTTTCGCGCTTCATGCTATCCAGCGTACGCATGTTATGCAGACGGTCTGCGAGTTTGATCAGGATGACCCGCGGGTCGTCAGTCAGCGTCAGCAGAATTTTTTTGAAATTTTCGGCCTGTTGGGATGCGTTGACATCGATGACGTTGGATATCTTGGTCAAACCGTCAACAATTCTCGCGATCTCGACGCCAAAAGTCTTTTCCACGTCGTCGAGGGTGACGTCGGTGTCCTCGACCGTGTCGTGAAGCAGCGCGCAAATGGTAGAACGAACGCCCAGCCCGATTTCCTCAACGCAGATGCGGGCAACAGCCAACGGATGTAAAATGTAGGGCTCGCCGCTTTTCCTGCGCATAGTTTTATGCGCCTCAGCCGCAATTTCGAAGGCCCGGCGAACCAGCTCCTTATCGTCCGGCTTATCTTTATCGCCTGATTTGAGCTTGGGCTTCAGCGAGCGTAAAAGGGATCGATATTCACGGAGAATCAGCTTCTTTTCCTGGTCCTGGGTAAGATTGTATTGTGGTATTGCCTCTACCGTTTCCATTCGGACGAATTTACGAAAATAACGCGAGACGGGAGGCGTCCAGCGACTCATCTTCGGTCAAAAAACACTAGTTTTGCTGCCCCAATTGCGGGTGTGACGAAATTGGCAGACGTACCAGACTTAGGATCTGGCGCCGCAAGGCATGTAGGTTCGACTCCTATCACCCGCACAACTCATTGATTCTTATCTTTACCGCGAAAACCGGCTCGTTGCTCTGTTGTCGTTGTCCGATTTTCATGTTCTCTTATTTGAAAATGCAAACAAATGAAGACGATACTGGTAGGCACAGATTTTTCGGCTGTCTCCCGTAATGCAACCGTATTTGCCGCTCATCTCGCCTCTGCGTTGGGAGCACGACTGGTCCTGTTTCACGCGTACAACCTTCCCACAGCGGTGACTGATATTGCCTACATGATGGTATCCGTGGAAGAAATTCAAAAAGAGAATGAAGAAAGAATTAAAAAAGATGCCGACAGGATATTTGCAAGCTTCGGCGTGGAGGTGGAATGGCTGGTCCGCATTGGTATACCTTCAGAAGAAATCAAAATCCTGGCCGATGAAAAAAATGCCGACCTGGTCGTGATGGCCATCCGGGGCGAAGGAGCTTCCAACAAGTTTATCGGCAGCACGACCGTAAATACAATCCAACGTTCAAAAAAACCGGTGTTGGTTGTGCCGTGGCCTGCTTCCTTTGACGAAATTCATGAAATCGCCTATGCGACTGATTATTCTTCTCCTGCAAATACCGCCCAACTCGATACTTTAATGGAAATCATCCGGAGTTTTGGCGCTAAGCTTCATCTGATGCATGTCAAAAACATCGGCAAGGAACACGGGCCTCATGATGCCGAAGCTGCAGCGACACTTGACGCGATTTTCAAAGATACCCAGCACGACTTCATCATCCAGGAGGCGGAATCAATCATGCAGGGCATAAACGAGTTTACCCAGTCCAATCCCATACAGCTACTCGTGATGACCTTGCACAAGCACAATTTCTTCGAGAAACTGTTTGGAAAAAATTACACCAGGGAAGTGGCATTTGAGACCAAAGTTCCGTTGCTGGTTTTGCGGCAGAGTGCCTGACCCGCGAAAAAAATAATCAATTTTTCAATTTCAATTAATAAGACCATGTGCTAATCGGCCGGGTAAAAATGTCTATCACCCAGGATCGCTTAGCTGATGTTAAGGTCGCCAAAAAGCCAAATATCGAGACTGCAAGCGGGCCCTTTCAGCCCCGACCCATCCTTGTTTTCGCAAATTTCTCCTACCTTTGCAGCCCTCTGGAAATCCAGGTTTCCTGAGCAAAAAAAAAGACACATGGCAACAGTTACGAGAGAGAATATCGGCGTGCTCAATGACAAGATTACGGTGAAGTTGGAAAAAAGCGATTACCTGCCTTCATTTGAAAAAGCGTTAAAGCAGTATAGCAAACAAGCCAACATACCTGGTTTCCGCAAAGGCATGGTCCCTGCCAGCCTCGTGAAAAAAATGTATGGAACCAACGTATTTAATGACGAGGTTCTGCGGTCTGTCGAAAAAGAACTCAGCTCCTATATGGAAAGCCAAAAGCTGGATATTTTCGCCCAACCCTTGCCGTTAGCTTCCGATTTTCGCAATCTTGACATGAGCAATCCTTCCGATTATGCTTTCGATTTTGAGGTGGGTCTAAAGCCTGCATTTTCGATTGCTGACCTGACCGTAGCCAAACTCAAACGCTACAAGGTCAAAGTGACTGACGAAATGATCGATGCAGAACTGGAGCGATTGCAGGTCCGTCACGGAAAAATGACCGAACCGGAATCGGTCGGCGGAGAAGACAATGTACTGAATGTAAGCTTTACCGAAACCGATGCAGAAGGGAACCCGGTTGAAAATGGCGTCAAAAAAGACAATTCCCTTTTATTGAAATATTTCGCGGGATCGTTTAGGCAAAAGCTTGTCGGGTT
>JAJPJP010000302.1 GCA_021324175.1 Chitinophagia bacterium | reverse complement strand
TTCTCCGCACCACGACAACAGTTAGTGTAGGTTAGGAAGTCTGCTGTCAAAAACGAAGGCCAACCTGCAGTTAGAATTACTCACAGCAGGAATTGCCCATGAGATACAGAATCCATGATCTTCTGAGGGATTTTGATGAGATTTTCCAACCTTTTTTCACTACGAAGGAAAGGGAAGGCACTAAATTTACCATCCGGCTCCGCTTTAATAATTTTTGGGAACCAATTTTCTCAAATACCAATGATTACTGAACTCAAACCGGAATTCAAAATGAAAGGGCTAATTTTTGCTGTCGTCCTTATAGCAGGTATAGGATTTGCCTATGCGCAGGCTGATATCGCTTCAGGTTATACCAGTGATAATTTTGTAGACAGTATTCAGCACAAGATTCTTAGTAGCCGCACTGACTCTGTCAAGGTCGTGATGCTCATTTCTCTTGGCGATTACTATACTTTTATTCGGCAGGACAGTGCAATATTTTTTTTCGCGCAGGGCATTGAGCTGGCTGAAAAGATCAACTACCCTAAGGGCAGTTACAGCGGGTATGCCAAGCTGGCTTTCGTTTTGAATACAGCAAGTAATTATGGGAAATCAATGGAAATGGCGATCAAGAGCCTTAAGATCGCCGAGAATTTACCTTCAGGCAGGCTTGAAAGTATGGCTAGAAGCTATAATAGTATGGGGCTCGTCAACCGTAGGATGAACAATGATACGATAGCTTGGGAGCAATGTCTCCAATCCATTAAGCTGTCTCAGCAAGCCGGGATGAGCATGGAAAAAACGAATATGGGGCCTTATATGAACGTAGCCTTAGTTTATTTAAAATGGAAAGATTACGATTCCTCACTTGCCTACGCCAAAAATTGTTATGATATTGTGATGCACTATCCTCCCAGGGCTCAGGCGCAATTATCCGTGGCAGCCTCCACCGTCGCAAACGTATATGAAGAAACCGGCAAATTTCAGCTTGCTCGTAAATATTACCTGGATGGGTTAGCCTCAGACAAAAGGTTCAATGTCCCCTTATTAAGGGCAAGGCTTTTTGATAATTTTGCGCGATTCTACAAAAATATCGGTCTTTACGATTCTTGTATTTATTATGCTGAAATGGCGTTTGAATTGGGGCAGCACCACCCCTTTGGAGAACTAACTACGGACGCCGCAAGTCTTGTAGCCCAGGCTTATGAATTGCTCAAAAAACCGGACAGCGCGCTGAAATACACAAAAATTTTCATGGCTGCCAAGGATACCATCTTCAACCAGTCCAAACTTATACAGGTTCAGCTTTTAAATTTTGATGAGGGACAGCGCCAAAAAGAACTACAACGGGCGATAAACGAAGCTCAGGAAAGGTATACCAACAAAGTAAGATACTTTGCCCTAATCGCTACCGCAGGGATATTGTTACTCATCAGTATTCTGCTTTACCGGAATAACCGGAACAAGATGAACGCCAACAAAACCCTCGAATTACAGAAAAAAGAAGTTGATCAACAAAAGACAAAAGCCGAAAATGCGCTGCTGGTGCTCAAATCAACTCAATCCCAACTTATCCAATCAGAAAAAATGGCTTCTTTAGGAGAACTAACAGCAGGTATTGCCCATGAAATTCAGAATCCTTTAAACTTCGTCAATAATTTTTCAGAAGTAAATAGAGAAATGGCTGATGAATTACAAATGGAATTAAAATCAGGAAATATCGATGAAGCAATTGCCATTTCGAACGACATCAAAGAAAATTCTGAAAAAATAAATCATCACGGCAAACGTGCTGACGCCATTGTAAAAGGAATGTTGCAACACTCACGGTCAAGCACCGGTGTAAAAGAATTGACGGATATTAATTCGCTGGCAGATGAATACCTTCGCCTCTCCTATCATGGTTTAAAAGCGAAAGAGAATTCTTTCAATGCAAAGATCAAGACTGATTTTGATGAAAGCATTGAAAAAATAAATATCATTCCACAGGATATTGGAAGAGTGTTGCTCAATCTTTATAGTAATGCATTTTATGCGATCAGTGAAAAGAAAAAGCAGCAGCCAAATAACTATGAGCCAACTGTTTCACTTTGTACAAAGAAGACTGGGGACAAATTTGAAATAAGAGTGAAAGACAACGGAAACGGCATCCCGCAAAAAATCGTTGATAAGATCTTTCAGCCCTTCTTTACGACTAAGCCAACTGGACTGGGCACTGGTCTTGGATTGAGCCTGAGCTATGATATTGTGAAAGCACATGCCGGAGAAATAAGAGTCGACAGCGCGGAGGGCGAAGGGAGTGAGTTCCTCGTGCAATTGCCGGTTAATTAATTCATCAGCGTTATCGCGACAGCTTCTTTCCGTTTACCTTCAATAATTCGGTAGAATTGGCTTACCTTTTATTGGACTTTCTGCAATCAGCTAATCAGCCAAATTGTCCACCTTGAAGTGCACAACCCACTATTCTGCGATGCTTATCCAATGCTCATTAGGTTTATTTCTATGGGTCACCCCTATTCCTGGTTTCACCCAAACCGAAAATTCGCCAGACCATCCAATCCATAAAAAAGACGATACGGCCGAGGTAAACCGGCTCAACAATCTTGCTGAGGCGGACGAGTTCGCTAATGCGGATGCGGCGATAAAATTCGCTAAACAAGCCTACGCTCTCGCCGATCCTCTACATTATAGAGATGGAATGGCTTTTGCCACGCTTCTGTTGAATGGCGCATATAATACCCTGGGGGACTATCGCCTGGCTCTTTATTATTGTTTTAAATCGAGGGACCTGTCAAAGGATCTTGTCGACCAACATTTGTATATACGATGCTGTGGCCATTTGGTTGAAACGTACTACTATCTCGGTGAACCCGATAAGGCGCTGAGTTATGCACGGGAAGAAAAAACATTGGTAGAGAAGTACTACCCTAAACGAATGACCTTTCCATTGGTGGATATAGCAAAATGTTTTCAGGTGGCCCATCTGGACGATTCCGCAATCTTTTATGCAAAAAAATCACTGGCTGCGTATTTTACTGCAAGGGCCAGCGGAGTACTTAAGAGTGGCACTTATATAGGAATAGACCCCAAAACTTATATCCTTTCCACTCTTGGGCTCGCCTTTTTGGATAAGGGGAAATATGATTCGG
The DNA here is from genome assembly GCA_021324175.1 of Chitinophagia bacterium. Classification (GTDB taxonomy): domain Bacteria; phylum Bacteroidota; class Bacteroidia; order Chitinophagales; family Chitinophagaceae; genus Puia. The sequence continues at coordinate 16,611 of JAJPJP010000302.1, read as the reverse complement.
CTTTAACGTATTTCCGAAATGGCATAAATGCCGCGATTGAAGCAAAACTCGGGGTCGATCTGATTGACAATTGTAATGGGATGGCCTCAACCTTTGTCAAAACTGGCAACCTTGACTCCGCTATTTGGTATGGCAAAAGAGTTTTAGCTGAAAAACTGGCAATATTTTATCCGGCTGGGCTGCTCGCTGCGGAAGAAACACTCTATTATGTTTACCGGAAACAATCAAAAACCGACAGTGCGCTGAAATATCTCGAGGCTGTATCAACATTAAATGATAGCCTTTTTAGTCGCCAAAAGACGATTGAGGCAGAGAATATAGCATTCGATGAGCAGGAAAAGCAAAAAGCAATCGAAGCGTCCAGGCTAAAATATCAAAACCAGCTAAAAATGTTTTTGCTCGCGGGCGGGTTTGTCGCGGCGCTGGCGATCGTATTTATCCTTTTTCGCAATAACCGCCATCGACAACGTGCCTACGCCCTTCTCAACGAACAACAGGAAGAAACTGTTCGGCAAAAGGCAAAGGCAGAAAGCGCCCTTGGCGATCTTAAATCTGCGCAAGCGCAACTTATCCAGTCAGAAAAAATGGCTTCTCTTGGCGAGTTAACTGCGGGCATTGCCCACGAGATACAAAATCCGTTGAACTTCATGAATAACTTCTCAGAAGTGAACGGTGAATTGATTGAGGAAATGAAACAGGAAATGAATAACGGGAATTTACAGGAAGCAAAAACGATAGCTGATAACATTGGTGAAAATGAACAAAAGATTAACGCTCACGGCAAGCGTGCCGATGCTATTGTGAAAGGCATGCTCCAGCATTCAGGAAGAACAACCGGCCAAAAAGAACCAACTGATATAAATGCGCTGGCGGATGAATACCTGCGTTTAGCTTATCATGGATTAAGAGCAAAAGACAATTCCTTCAATGCAATCTTGAAAACTGATTTTGATACATCCACTGGAAAAATAAACCTCATATCCCAGGACATTGGCCGTGTGCTGCTCAACTTATACAATAATGCATTTTACGCAGTGGGTGAAAGAAAGAAATCTGCTGAACCGGGCTATGAACCAAGAATATCAGTCAGTACGAAGAGAATGGAGGATAACGTCGAAATTGCCGTAAAGGACAATGGCAATGGCATCCCGCAAACGATCATTGATAAGATCTTTCAGCCATTCTTCACCACCAAACCAACTGGGCAGGGAACTGGATTGGGGTTGAGCCTTAGCTATGATATTGTGAAAGCTCATAGCGGAGAGATCAAAGTGGAGACGAAGGAGGGTGAAGGTAGCGAGTTCATTATTCAATTACCTGCTTAACATTCACAAGATTCCGCCTGGATTGTGATAACATCTTAACTTTTACGAACCAAGACTAAATTGGTAAAATCGATCTTTCTGAGTAAATCTGTGATTCAGAAAATCAATATGAGAAGAATAATCATTTCATTTATTTGCTTCTGCATTTTTTTCAACTCTGCTAAAGCTCAAGACTACAAGGAAATGGGCTCCAAGAATATTATAAATTTCTCACCAAAGGAATATAATGCCCACGCGCAAAGCTGGGCTATAACGCAGAATAAAAACGGTATTATGTACTTTGGCAATAATGTGGGGCTGGTGGAGTTTGACGGCGCTGCCTGGACGATTTACCAGGTTCCGAATAAATCTGTGATCCGTTCGCTGGCCAATGGCGATAGAGGGAAAATATATGCAGGGGCCCAAGCTGAGTTGGGATATTTTCTGCCGGATTCGACGGGCTTGTTAAGATTCCACTCCCTGATGGGTTTTGTTCCAAAAGATAAACGAGATTTTTCTGATGTTTGGGGAACCTATGTAAGCAACGGTAACGTATTTTTTAATACGGGCAATTACCTTCTTACCTGGAGCATTCAAAAACAGGAATTCAAGATAATCCATAGCGAGAATGGATTTCACAACATGTTTTTAGTTAATGGAACAATCTATGTGCGAGAATTCAAAAAAGGGCTTGAAGTTTTGAACAATGGTTTACTAACTCTTTTGAAAGGAGGTGATAGATTCGCTGATGAGAGAATATATGCAATACTACCTTTCCCCGGAGAACAAGGAACAAGTTTGATTGTTACCCGAACAATGGGATCGTTTAAGTATGACGGCAATAATTTTATCCCATTTAAAACAGAGGCTGATCAATTTATTAAAGAGAACCTGATCTATTCCGGTGCTGCAATACTTTCAGACGGAAATATACTTTTGGGAACATTGAAAGGCGGCGCGGTAGTAATTGACAGCACTGGTAAGGAAGTCCGCAGGTTCGACAAAGAAAAGGGCATTATAAATAATACTGTTTATTTCACATTCCAGGACCATTCAGGGAACATCTGGCTAGCAACCGATAACGGCATCTCAGGAATAGACTATGACTCACCGGTAAGTTACTTTGATTCCAGGAATAATTTTTCAACATTCACTAATGACATCATCCGGCACAATGGAATGATCTATGCCGCTACGAATAACGGTGTTTACCATCTTGACAAGCTCAATTCATTTTTTCAATTGCTGAAGAACAGCAATAACCAGTCTTATTCCTTTCTTGAGATGGGAAATGAACTACTTGTCGGGACGTTTGATGGCTTGTTTAAGGTTGAAGAGGACAAATTAATGCCGATTAGAAAGAGCATTGGAAACGAATATGAAGTTTTCGTGTTAAAGCAATCCAAATTAAACCCAGACCGGATCTATGTGGGAACTCAAAGCGGTTTATGGTCCATATTAAAAAGAGGTAATCAATGGAAAGATGAAGGCCAGATCCTCGCAGTTACGGATCACCCCCTTTCAATTTTAGAAAATGGTGCCGGTAAATTGTGGATGGGAACCCGAACTTCTGGCCTGTTCAGGGTTACATTCCAACAAGATGATCAAGGGGATGCGATTTTAAATAAACCGGCTGTTGAACATTTTGATAAAACAAATGGCCTCATGGAAGGCTACGTGTCAATTGATGAAATTAACGGGAAAAATTATTTCCCCACCGACATCATTACCTACCTGTTCGATGAAAACAAAAAGGCGTTTTACATCGATACTTCTGATAATATCATTTCCGAGGCCAACAAGATAATCCCATATAATACGGGTAGCATTTTTCAACAGGACAATCTGGGGCACTTGTGGATAGGCACAAAAAGTAAGCTGGTAATGGGTACAGCTCGACAAAATGGGTCCTACGAATGGATATCCCGCCCGTTCAACAGTTTTGCGGATGAGGGAATAATTAAAGTCTTATCAGAGAAAAATGGCGTCGTGTGGTTTGGCACAGTTTCGAATATTATTACGTATGATTTTTTAATGAAAAATGTAAATAGCAACGGTTATTGTGCGTTGGTGCGGAGAGTTGAGATTGGAGGAGATTCAACAATTTATTTTGGTGGGCAAGTGGATAGCCCAATCGTTCCTCAAATAAGCTTCAACTACAATTCTGTAAAATTCAGGTATTCTGCAACTGGTTACAAAGGCAAAGACAACAATCAATTCAAAACATTTTTAGAGGGCTTTGACACGGGCTGGACTTCCTGGTCAAATGAAAACACGAAAGAGTATACCAATCTTCCGCCAGGAAAATATACATTCAAAGTAACTGCGTTAAACATTCTCGATATTGAAAGCAGCACTGGAACCTATTCATTCGAAATATTGCCGCCATTGTACAGGACTTGGTGGGCTTATAGTTTATATACCATCACCGCCATAGGATTGGTATGGTTACTTGTAGCATTTCGCTCCCGTCAATTGAAAAAGCAAAACCTGGTGCTTGAAAAGAAAGTAGAACAACGGACAGCAGAATTGAAACAATCATTAAATGATCTTAAGTTAACCCAGGCCCAACTCATCCAATCCGAAAAGATGGCTTCGCTCGGTGAACTCACAGCAGGAATTGCCCACGAAATCCAAAACCCTTTGAACTTTGTAAACAATTTTTCCGAAGTCAATAAAGAATTGATCAATGAAACTTCACAAGCTGTTAAAAAGGGCAATCAGGATGAAGCTATACAATTGTTGTCCGCCTTAAAGGACAATGAAGCAAAGATAAACCATCATGGCAGACGGGCAGATGCCATTGTTAAGGGAATGATGCAACACGCAAGAACAAGCACAAGCCAAAATGAACTAGTAAATTTCAATGCAATAGCGGGCGAATGTTTAAAACTAAGCTACCATGCCGCACAGGCAAAAGACAAATCTTTCCAAACGGAACTCCTTACCAATTTTGACGATTCTATTGGCCAAATACCCTTTAGTCAACAGGATATGGTTACGGTATTAGTAAACTTGTTCAATAACGCATTCTATGCCGTCAATGAAAAAAGCAAGGAGCAGATTCAGGGATACAAATCGGTTATTGCCGTAGCGACAAAGAAGGTCGCTGATAAGGTTTTGATTTCCGTAAAAGATAACGGGAAGGGCATACCGCAAAAAGTAATTGGCAAGATCTTTCAACCTTTCTTTACCACCAAACCCGCAGGACAGGGAACAGGCCTTGGATTGAGCTTGAGTTATGATATCGTAAAAGCGCACGGCGGCGAGATTGTTGTCAACACAAAAGAAGGGGAATATACAGAGTTTATCGTCCAATTGCCAGCTTCATAACCATGAGCGTATTTTACCAACTGTGTCAGTTTGAAGTTTACAGAATCGTAATTTGCAGAAATTTTTATCATGGCTATTGAGATGCATTACGGCGATTATCTTCAACTGGACAAAATACTCGATGCACAGACCCTTGAAAGCGAGAAAAGAAATCAGCCTGCCCACGACGAGATGTTATTTATCGTCATCCACCAGGCCTACGAACTTTGGTTCAAACAGCTTTTATTCGAAATCGATGCAGTCTGCCGGATCATGCAGGTGCCGGCACTCAATGATAATTCCCCCGAACTGCAAACTGTCGTGCACCGGCTTGGCCGCTGCGTGACGATCCTGAAATTACTTGTCCATCAGATCGACGTGATGGAAACGATGAACCCCATGGATTTCTTAGATTTCCGCGACATGCTGCGGCCTGCTTCCGGTTTTCAAAGCTGGCAATTCAAAATGATGGAAGCGAGGCTCGGATTAAAATACGAAGACAGGACCGGCCAGGACCTGTATCTTTCAAGGCTGAGGCCATCGGAAATCGAAAAAGTAAAATGTGCCGAGAGTGAATCTTCGCTGCTTCAACTGGTGAATGGCTGGCTTGAAAGAATGCCATTTTTTGAAGAGGCCGAAAACTGGGAAAATTTCCACGCGGCAGGTATTGCCAGTGTGTCGAATCCTTTCTTGTCCGCATACAGGACCTGCTATGAGCAAAGCCTTTCCGACGTCGAAAAACCCAATTTGCAATTGTTCGATCAGGTTTTTATTTCCGGTTTTTCCGGAACGCCCCGGGCGCTTTCCGCGCCGGCCAGCCTCGCAGCGCTTTTTATTATGGTCTACCGCGGATATCCCATTTTGCAGCTTCCGTTCCAGTTGTTAAACCAATTGATTGAAATTGACGAACAGCTGAGCACCTGGAGATACCGCCACATGAACATGGTTCATCGCACCATTGGCACCAGGATCGGCACGGGGGGTAGTACGGGCAGGGATTACCTGCAATCAGCCCTTAACAAACATTACATTTTTAAGGAACTTGCACAGCTCACCAGCTTCCTGATCGAAAGAAAAAAAGTTCCCCGTCTGAGCGCTGAAATGGAAAAAAGACTGGGATTCGCGGCTTAGCGCAAAATGACAAAGGCTTTAATTTTGCGCCTTTGACATGGTCTTGACGGCAATTTGATCGCTTCAAAAAGAGTGTTTGATCAAATTTAGAACGGAAGTTACTTGGCAATCAGCAATTTTTCCCTTCTATAATTCCGTCAGATGAGACTTCAATGATGTAGATTCCGGGGGGCAGGTTTTTCAGATCGACCGAATAAGTCGTGTCAGCAGTGGGCGCAAATAGGCCAAGGACTATTTTTTGCCCAAGGAGGGTATAGACACTGAATTGCGCCGATCCGGCGGCGGGGCCAGGTAATTGCACCACGATTTTTCCCCCGCGTGAGGGGTTTGGAAATATACCGAATTCGTGCGTGTCTGTGCTAAAAGCGGTGGCTTGAGGCCCTGTCGTTTGCGCCTCAGCGCCGATGCTGGTCACCAGGTCAACCGTATAGTCTTCCACCTCACCATAAGAATAAACGGAGCATGGATTGGTCTGTTCTGACCCAGGTTGCATCTGTATCCTCATCCGGGTCGGCCCGTTTAGGGCGCTTATGGGGACCGGAAAACTCTTGTTGATCCGGATCGCGGCGTTTCCATGAGCGACAAGCTCTCCCGCACCGAAGACTCCATCATGATTGTAGTCAATATAAACTGACCAGTACTCAAAAAAAATCCCGCCTCCTGGTTGGTTGACAAAGCCAGGCGTCAACTCAATCGTATAATCGGCTCCTTTCTGGAGCTTTGTGCTGAGATTGGTAAAATTTCCGTAACCATTGTTGTTTCCGCTGCTGTTGTTGATCGCTTCCATCGAAACTTTGCTGATAAAACCATGAAGCGTGCTTAGTCCCCTGGATGCGCAGTAGCCGGGCTGCTGTGCACTAAGCCACGTGGTTGCCAATACAAAGCTGGAAATGAAAAATGCCCGCAGAAGTAAGGGGCCGTCCACCTGGTGGAGTTGATTGGGTAGTCGAGAGTTCATTCGTGAAAAATTTTAAATACGAAAAAAAATGTATGTCAAGGCAGGCGATAGAACTTCTGACAGCTCATGTGAGTATGGCGGCCGCGACCGCGGCGCTCCGACATTATTATACGGATAAAATCCAGATTGGTAAGTTCCGAATATTGAAATTTCAGAAACAGAGACTGTGACAGATGAGAAAATACTCGAAATTGGCCTTGGGGACTGGCCAAATCGGTAACAAAAGGATCGGGTTGTTTTGACCTGCAAATACCCTGAATCGCTGCCTTTACTTCATTCAGCAGAAGTGATTTGTGCCAACAAGCACTACATTCAGCAGGAATGATTATTGGAATTAGAAGCTAAGCCCTCGAAAAGTTTATAACAGTCAGAGTGGGCGGGAGCTCCGACGAACCTACCATCGTTCGAAAAAAACTTTTGTTCAAAGTTCCTTGTTCGTTTCACCCGTCTGTTCTCAAACTCTTCACCGGATTTGCAATCGCCGCTTTTATTGATTGAAAGCTGATCGTGATCAATGAAATGACTGTTGCTGCCAATCCTGCCACGGCAATCATCCACCAGCTTATTGAAATGCGATATGCAAAATCTTGTAACCATTTTGTCATGATCCAGTAAGCAATGGGGGAAGCGACGACCATTGAGATGATGATGAGCCTTAAGAAATCCTTGGAGATCAATACGAGAATCGTTTCCAGATTTGCACCCAATACTTTTCTTATTCCGATTTCCTTTGCGCGCTGCTCGGCAGCGTAAGTTATTAAACCAAATAAGCCAAGACAAGCAATTACAATCGCGATAACTGCAAACGTGATAAAGATTTGCCCGGTCTTTTGTTCGGTCACATAGAGATTATCAAATTGCTCATCCATGAAAGAATAATTTAATGGTTCTCCCGGGGCCAACGCGGCCCAGCTATTCTTTATTTGTGCCAGGACAGATGGAATGTTTGAGGTAGTTATGCGGGCAGAAATATTGTCATTATTTTGTTGAAGCCTAAGAATCAATGGAGCAATTACATTACGCAGAGAACTAAAATTGAAATTTTTTATAATACCGATTACATGATATTCGGCAGACTTGTAAGGCAGTTCATTGTTTACAATCATGTAAAGCTTCTTGTTAAGAACTTCCTTGGTTGCCAGAAATTTTGCTGCGGCTTCATTAATAATAATCCCCATTGAATCTGATTGCAGGGAGGTTGAGAAATTTCTTCCTTCGGTAAATTGAATGTTCAGGGTAGGAACATAATTTTCATCCACACTCCATACCTGGCAATGTAACGCAGTCTTCAGGTCCAGTGCCGGTGAGGTAAAACAGGTACTCGTGCTTCGATCAGAGTTCGTTGGCAAAAAGCCGGTCATCGTGACATTTTCAATTCCGCTCATTTGCAACAGATCACGTTTAAAAGCTTCTGCCTTGTCCTTCAATATATTAGTATGTTGAAGCACCAAGACCTGATGGCGGTCAAAGCCTATGTTCTTTGTGCGTATGTAGTTGAGCTGGTTGAAAATGACAACAGTGCCAATAATAAGAATAATAGAAATTACAAATTGAAAAACCACCAATGCATCTCTTAACCATGATCTTTTAAAACCTGCAGCCAGCTTGCCTTTCAAAACGCTGATCGGTTGAAAGGAAGATAGGAAAAAAGCGGGGTAACTGCCGGCCAGCAAGCCAACCACAAGCATCAGCACAACAAGAGATAACAACATTGACGGCTTGAACAGCGTATCAGGAGCAATGCTTTTTCCTGCAAGAACATTAAAATAAGGAAGTAATAAACAGGCAATGAGAACAGAAAGAACTAATGAGATGAAACTTATCAAAAATGATTCTGCAAGAAACTGGGCGATAAGATTTTTCCTTATTGAACCCAAGACTTTTCTTATGCCGACTTCTTTCGCGCGACCGGACGAGCGGGCTGTTGAAAGATTCATAAAATTCACGCATGCTATCAGCAGGATGAACAATGCAATAGCAGAAAAAATATAAACAAACTGTGCGTCGCTGTTTGCACCCAATTCCCCTATTTTATTCGAATACAGGTGAATATTCGATAAAGGGATAAGACTTGCCCGAATGAAACCGCCGCTCTTTTTGAATTTGTCTATGCTGATGTTTAAGGCAGATTGTAGTTGCGGTGCCGTATATCGATCCATCATCTTATCTAATTCGGCTTCAAGTCTTCCCGGATCTGCTTTTTTGTCCAATACAATGTAGGTGTTATAGTCCTGGCTGCTCAACCAGTCGTCGGTTCTGCTGTCATTGTCTTCAGTCATTGACAAAAAAAAGTCGAAATTAAAATGCGACTGCACCGGGATATCTTTTATTACACCTGTTATTTTGTAATTAGTGGTGTCGTTTATTAATAAGTTTTTTCCAATAACGTCGATCAGATTATGAGCCGCTTCCCGCGGAAAATACTTCTTTGCCATTGCCTGCGTAATCACCAATGAGCGAGGCTCTGTTAACGCTGTCCGGGAATCACCTGCGAGCACTGGCAGCGTAAACACCTGAAATAAGGTAGAATCGGCATAAGCCACCCTGTCTTCACGCAAATTTTCATTTCTTTTTTTTACCCGGAAACTTCCATAAGAACAAATCCTTGTGTATTGTTTTACTTGCGGAAATTCCTTCAACACTTCGGGCCCCATCGGCGCAGCAGCTACTGCAAGGTCAATGTGATTGTCTCCATATTTCAGTTCATTGTTTATACGATAGATTCTGCTCGCGTCGGCGTTGTATTGGTCAAAACTCAATTCATCCAGGACATATAACAGGATCAATAAACAGGTCGCAAGACCGAAGGCAAGACCAGCGATATTTAGAACACTATAAAATTTATTCTTCAATAAATTTCTCAACGCTGTTTTGAAATAATTCTTGAACATGTACTGAAGATTATTTGCTTTTGCTGCAACAAAAGGACCAAAATCATTTCTAATTGTTGCATAATGATTTAGGTAAAAAATCTGCAAAGTAAACTGCACGATTTCGATACAAGGGCAGTGCGATAATGGTCACGCGTGACTCGTCCCAAATTTTGAGAAAGGGAAATAGGTTTTCAGTTTGAGTTGGTTTGACGTGTAGCCCTGTGAAATCTTTGTCCGATGCGTTAAGGCGCATCGGGTTTCGGTTTTTTGCGGTGACAGGTAATGCAGGTTACTTTTGGATTGGTCCAATAATCTTTGCCGGTGATCTTTGGCAGGATCTCACCGTTTATTTGCTGTCGCATATTCCACATGCCCCGCGCTATGTTCTTTGCCTCGATGGAATCGGATTCCCAATTGCGCACATCATGGCAATATGAACAGGAGACACCCAGTTCGGTGCTCCAGCCATAATTCATCATCAAAAGAAAATGTTTGGCGGTTATTTTCCCGGTAATGACTTTCAGATTCTTAAATACCGAGTCGGCTTTCCAGCCCTCTTTACCTTTGATCGATTCCAATACCTGGTTCATGTATTTCAGCCGATCTTCTGCGAGGCTGTCTTCGGGGATGTGTGGGAGACCGGCGTTGGTTTTTGCGACGAATGAGAGGGCGATTACACTCATTGAAATTATGGAGATCATCAATAGTATCCTCATAAAAGACCGATTTAGTTCTGATAATGTTGTAAAAAAGATATGCTATTCGGAAGAACCTGCCCAACAATATTTGATCGAACCCGCGTTTTTTATGGATGAAATGCCGCAGGCGAATGCTGAAATTCCAACAGAACCAGCCAATGGATAGCGAACCCCCCTGCTATCGTCATATCCGCCGAGTTTACTTTTCTCAGCAGCAAGTTTGAGCTTGATCGCGTGGTAAAGCTGGTTATCGCGTTCGTCACGCTCAGCTTTCACGGGATCAGAACCTGTCGCCTTATCAGTCTTTTTCTTCTCCCTTATTAACCTTCAGAAAGGCGCTGTGTTTCGGCGGAGCCATGACCGCGTCTTCACCCTTGACGGATTTCCAGATCACCTCATTCAGCAGGCTTGGCGATGACTTATCTTCCTTTGATAAATCAAGGGCCATACTTTTTCTCGCGCTTGCAGTGAGCTTCGTATTCCTTTGATCCAGATCAACCTGCGGCAGCAAAGAAATAAAAGGCGTTTCATCTCCCCTGGCGGTAAAACAGCGCCAAAACGGTGTGGCTGCCGCGTCATACTGGCTCATCGGTGGAAGGCCGAGTATTAATTCCATTGTTCTTAGCATCGATGATGTCGTATAGGCCGTGTGGTCGACAAAACTTTTTTTCACAAAAGGGCTGATCACAAAGGCCGGGCTTCGGTGGGCGTCGACATGATCCGCTCCGTCCTGTGCGTCATCTTCCAGAATAAAAACGGCGCTTTGATTCCATACCGCGCTGTGAGACAAATGTTCGACAAATCTCCCGACGGCGAGATCATTGTCAGCCACCGCCGCGATCGGCGTAAACGCACCGATAGACTGGCCCGACGTATGGTCATTGGGGAAATAAACAATATTGAAGGAGGGCAATTGACCCAGGGCAACCAGGGAATCAAAATCTTTTTCCCAGATTTTCTCCCGGTAAATATCCTGAATCTTGAGATCCCAATGGGGAAAGGTAAAGCAGGTCTTCTGTTCAAGCCCTTTCAGATGCACTTCTCCATCGTCTGCGAATTCACCATAATTCCGCATCGTCACGTGATGCCGAATGCAATCATCCCAGATATAACCATTAGGGGATAACCCGATCGCCCGGTTGCCCGAGTAATCGTATGTGCCTCCCCGTCCGCCATAACTCGTGGGCCAGGTTTTCTCATTATAGTCATTGGCATAGGCGGACATGCTCCAGTTGTGGCCGTCGGCACTCACTTCGCCGTCGACAAAGAAATTATCGAGCAACACAAATCGGTCCGCGAGCGCGTGTTGATTCGGGGTTATGTTCATTCCGAATAAGACGAGGCTGGTGTCGCCGTTCCCCTTGGGCATATCGCCAAGGACCTGGTCATAGGTTCGATTTTCCTTGAGAATATAAAACACATGCTTAATCGGCGATTCTCCGCCTGTTTTTTGCGGAACCGGGTTCCCCGGCTCGCCCTCAGCAACACCTTCCATTTGCTTTTGATAAGGGGTATTTGCGTATACCTGCTTTGAGTAGACTGCCAGCAGGTTATCGCCTGGCTCATCAACGATCGAAAGCGTTCCGGTAAACAGGCTGCCGATGTATTGCTCTTTTTGTGGGCCACCAGCCGCGGATTTTTGAAAAGTGGCATTGGCGCCGGGGTTGACGGGATTGGGGCCGTTCGGGTCAGGGAGAGAAGAAAACCCTTTCCCATTAGTAACAAATATTTTCTTGCCGATGACCTTGACATTTGTCGGATACCAGCCGACGGGAATAAAACCTTTGGAAACCGATGAACCTGGAGTTCCCACTTCAAACACAGCAAGGCAATTATTGTCCGCGTTGGCGATATAGAGTTTTTTCCCGTCATGAGATAGGGCCACGCCATTGGTGGTTGACCCAACCAATGAATTGGGATATAAGGCTGCATTTAAGGTTTCGATGACTTTTTTGCCTATCACATCGATCACCGAAACGCTGTTGTCGCCGGAGTTGGCAACGTACAAATAACGGCCGTTTTTTGCCAGCACCATTTCATTGGGATTGTTGCCGACAGGAATGGTGGCCGTCATCGTCATTGATTTCGTGTCCACCATTGCCACCGCGCCGGCACCCCACTCGGAGACGTAGAGCAGGCTGCGATCGGGTGATAAAAGACAAGTATATCCTTCTGCCCCCAAGGAAACCTGTTTTAGAGTTGCTTTAGTGGCCAGGTCTATGATGTAAAGCGAATTGTTTTCCCTGGTAACAACGTATACTATTTTCTTGACCGGATCAATGGTTATGCCTGCGGGAGAAATTTTTACCGGCCATGGTCTGCCCAATAAAACAGAGTCCGACAGTTTCAATTTGTCCCCTACAATTTTATATTCCCGGATGCAGTTGTCGTTCCCGCCTGAAGCAAACAACGTTTTATCATCAAGAAAAGCCAGGCCATACCAGGACTTGGGGATTGAAATGCTATCTGTTATTTTTTCTCCTTTTACATCGAACAACTCGATACTTTGCTCGCCCACCCCGTTATTCGTCGCGGCAATAAAATTGGCGCTGGGTGATACGACCAGGTTTAAGGGCAAATCTCCCAAGGAAACAGAATGTCCGGCAGGAGTCAATGACCAGCCGTTTGGCAACCTGATCGGTTGCCTTTCGGTACCCATCTCACTTTTTGGCTGGGAAAATGCAGCGAGCGCGAGACAAATGCCTGCGGTAAGTAAATAGACCTTGATCATGATTATTTTCGGGAGATTGTCGCAAATCTATTCTATAAGGGAAGTTGGCGTAAGCCCGAATCTATTCGTAACCTAAAATTAATGAGGATTGTTGGCCCGAAGATCTGATCAATGATCTTTTGAGAGATTCTACCGCGGTTGGTGATCACCTTGCACAAGATTTTGGTTTGCCTTTAATCTGTCTGTGCGCCTACGTCGAAGGACATGCGTTGGACCGATGAGGTACCTGATGCGAGTACTCGATAGGTATGGAGCATTAACTATGATCCTGCGAGCCGGCAGTATGGATGCTAGCCTCCTTATCATCTGGTACATGGTAAACAACCAGTATAGCGTGCAGGCCATAGTGGATTTCCAGAAAATTTGGATCATTGACCGCTTCAGTGGCCAGCGCTTCCAGTGCTTCATGGTTGGCGTTCGCAAAAATTTTTACCTGTTTCATTGATTTACCCGGTTGCCGGTACGCCGGAAGGTTTTATTTGTATTCTTCAATGTATAAATTAATCTCCACTTCCATCAAATCGGCTGCCAGACATTGCTTTAAGGAAAGCGATTGGGTTCCAATATTCACGATAATTTACAATGAGACCATTTTGGATTGTTACGAATGTTGCGTAACCCATTTCATAAGGATTTCCATTGCCAATGACCGTGCCGGATACACTCCATTCTGCAATGCCAACATTTGGATCATCGGTTGAGTAGATTCTCAATGTCGGAATTTTGCGAACATCAATGAAATTTGGGTAATTACGCAAATACTCATAAAGTGCGGTTCGACCTTCTATTCTCGCTGGAGAACCTTCCGGGGCAAATGGGAATTCAGCCACTACTTTCTCATCGCATAACTCGGACCATCCTTTCATATCTTTTGCAAGAAAGGTGTCTATACTTTTGCGGATCAATTGTACTGCTGTTTCATCGATATTCATACTATTTTAGTTAACTTCTTAATTTTTAGGATTACTTATTAATGGCAAGAATCAGCCAATGCGATATTGCCCGCCGTCAACGACAATGGCCTGCCCTGTAATAAATGCAGCATCGTCGCTTGTCAGGAATAGCACGGCGCCTGTAATATCTTCCGGTTCTCCAATTCGTTTGATAGCTTGCTGTTCCCATGTGGCACGTTTCATCTCAGCCGTTTGCGCCGCAGTTGCCAAAGTATTAGTGAGACCGGGCAAAACAGAGTTAGCGGTAATACCATGACTTGCAATATCATTGGCAAGACCTCTCATGAACCCAATAATCCCCATCTTTGAAGTGATGTAGTGGCTCATACCCGGTATAGACAATCCAACCATATTTGACGATATTCCAATAAATCTGCCCCACTTTTTCTTTTTCATTCCCGGCAGGAAATATTTTACACTCAGAAAATGTGAATCCAAATTCGTGGCCATGGTTTTTCGCCATGTTGGAAGGTCCAATTCTTCGATGGGCCGATTCGGGAAATAACCGGCATTATTCACCACGATATCCACTCCCCCTAATTCCTGGCCCTGAAGAAATGCATCATGCCAGTGGTCTTCCTGTGTTACGTCAAGTCGAATTGCCCGCGCCCCAGGGCCAATTTTATTTACCGTTTCCTGTGGCAGACTGAGATCAGTTGCGATCACCTGTGCACCTCGCTCCGCCAGTGCTATTGTGATAGCCTGGCCGATACCCTGGGCGGCGCCTGTTACCAGGGCAATTCGTCCGTTGTGTGTTTTTTGGTTGAATGAGCTGCTCATTCTACTCTTTTTATTTAGTTTTTGCCAATTTCAACGTCTGCCCAAACGTCAACTTCGTTGCTAACGCCTGTGGTCATTTGATCTCTGCCCAAATTGAAGTCGCTCCTGTTTAATTTGCCTGTCACGGTAAATCCTCCAGTTTGTTTTTTAGTCATGGTAACAGCCTCTCCATTAAAAGTGACATCAAACTCGATGGGTTTGGACACTCCATGTATGGTAATGGTTCCATTAAGCTTGTAGTGATTGTTTTTAACTTTTGTGAAAGATGTGCTCTTAAATACCAACTCAGGGAATTTTTCTGCATCAAACCAATTTGGGCTTTTTAAATCGTTGTCACGCATTTCAACGTGCGTGTCAATAGATCTCACATCGGCAATCATTTCAAATTGCGCGTCGCTAAAATCTTCTTTTTCAGATTTCATGCTTACCTCGAATTTGTCAAAAACTCCGCCAATATGGGAAATGCCAAAATGCACTGCACTGAAATGCAACTGTGAATGATTTTTATCTGCCGTCCATGTGGTTTGGGCCTGCAACATTGAGGAAAGAACCAGCGAAGTGATAATGGTGAATAAGATTTTTTTTGCCATGACGTTTGATTTTAATTTTTATTCATTTTCATCAGGATTGCCTTGTTAACTGGATCTCACAATTGATAGAAACTTCTTCACCGACTAAAACACCACCGGTTTCTAAAGCAGCATTCCAATTTAACCCCCACTCCTTGCGATTTATTTTCCCGTTGATTGTAAAACCGGCTTTATGATTCCCCCATGGATCTTTTATGACCCCCGCAAATTCAACATCGAGCATAATTTTCTTTTTGATCCCCTTAATCGTCAGGTCGCCGTACATTTCATATTTGCCTTCGCCAACTTTTTGGATCGTGTTTGCGGTAAAGTTTATTTGTTTGAAATGCCCTGCGTCAAAAAAGTCAGCGCTCTTCAAATGCTCATCCCTTTTGGCGTCACCTGTATTAACAGATGCCGGGTTGAGCCAGAAATCGATCTCAGCGCCCAGGAAATCTTCGCCTGGAGTAAAGATGCTTGCGTCGTAGTCTGTAAACACGCCCCTTACGTTTGTTACCATCAGGTGTTTCACTTTAAAACCGATGTCACTATGAGCAGTGTCAATGCTCCATTTTATCCTCGTATTTATGATTGTATTTTCCATTTTATTTTATTTTCGATTTCATTTCGCGATGTAGTATCCGCCAAAATATTTTACCGGTGACCAGGCGGGGAGAGGCTCCGGTAGTTTCGGTGATAAATCGCTGTATTTGCCAGTGCCAAATACTACCCTGCCGTCCACAATAGTTAGTACAGAAGAGATGTTTTTTATTTCATCGTCAGGTATGGCAAAATAATCTGCGCTGAGCAAGGCAAAATCTGCCAGGTTGCCCGGTGCAATCCTCCCTTGTTGATTTTCCAGGTTTTCGAACCACGAAGCATTCACTGTGTATAGTTTGAGTGCTTCCTGGCGGCTTAGACGGTTGTCTTTTGCCAGAATCTCCGAACCCGATACGGACTTGCCGGTAACTGCCCAGTTGATTCCAATCCACGGGTTAGGGGCAGATACTCTAAATGCGTCTGAAGTCATAGCCAAAGGAATACCGCTGTTTATCAGGTATCTTAAACGTGGTGTTTGCAAAGCTTTTTCCAAGCTGTATGTCTTAACAAATGCATCTCCGTGAAATGCCATTTTATCATCCAGGGCTATACCGCCGCCAAGTTTTTTGACTCTTTCGATATTTTCGGGTGTAATGGTTTCGGCGTGTTCTATGCTCCAGCGCCATCCGTCCAAAGGACTGCGTTGATTGATTTCTTCCAAAACATCCAGGAAAGGAGAGATATTTTCGTTATAACTAAAAT
>JAJPJP010000316.1 GCA_021324175.1 Chitinophagia bacterium | reverse complement strand
TTAAAAGAGACCTTGCAGCGCTTTGTACACTAATGATTGAATAAAAAACAAAGAAGCCTGTTTATTGAAGTGTGCTTGAATAACAGTAAACTGATAAAAAGAAATGAGTTATGTAAAGTGGGGAGCAAGTAACATATTATCAGGAAAATAAACCTTTAAAATAATGCAGCGAAAGCTCCTCATTGAAATGGGTATACTTACCTTTATTATTTTGCCTCGATTTTCAGCAAACTAGCAGGATCAGTGATTGCATTTAAACCGAGACTTGATATTGTCCAATGTTTGCCACGCTTCATTCGAATATTCTTTTGGCGATATTTCGATAATGATCACCGTGGCTGTCCCATTGTCACAGGAGATTTCGTGTATTTTGAAGTTGAGATCAAGCGGGGCAAAGCTGATATTTCCGTCAAATATATGGGCTGATGCGTTGTAAGTTGCGATATCAGCAGCGTCAGTAGTTACTTTTGTGACTTTGGCCTTTGCAAGCGTCTCAGCATCGGATGGTTTGAACGGCCTTCCGCGATCTTTGCGTGCCAAACCGGTATAATAATCCTGCAAAGTCTGTGCAAGCGTCTCTTCATTTATCGTTGGCTTATTGGTGATCCACCAGAAGATTTCATATGCCCAAAATTCATCGTTCTTGCTATTACCCCAAAATGGCGAGAATCTCACATCCGCATAACCTTCATAAGGCAATTGTTTGGCAAAATCGATAGGAAATGTATATAGTTCCTGTGTCCATAACGGAGGAGTGACGACGGTGAAATCCGAATCGAGATTGTTTTTGGCGATGTCGGCTGGCGTGTTGAATGTGCTGTGATTTTTTGACTTGCAAGATGTATATGCCAGTAGAATCAGCGAGACAATCAGAGCCGATAAACCTTTCATAATTGGAGTTGTTGAAGCCCTTCGTCCAAAATTAACACTTACATGTCATTCGGATCTCAGCGACCTGACCGGATTCGCTCTTGCAGCCTTAATAGCCTGGAAGCTTACGCTTAACAGTGCAACGACTGCCGCGGCAATGCCAGCGACTAAGAATATCCACAGGGATATGTCGACGCGATATGGGAAATTGCCAAGCCACTTATCCATGACCAGCCAGGAGACCGGCGAAGCGACAAAAAAAGCAATCAGTACCAGCATCATGAAATCCTTCGACAGAAGCGCCGTTATCCCATAGATTGAGGCGCCTAACACTTTGCGTACGCCAATCTCTTTTCGCCGGTTTTCCGCCATATACGCGGCGAGGCCGAAAAGGCCCAGACAGGAAATAAAAATTGTCAGACCGGCAAAAAGAGCAGTCAGGGTCCCGCGAGACTGCTCGTCTTCGAATTTTTTCCCATATTCCTCATCCACGAAGCGGTACTCGAACGGGTATTCGGGGTTATATTTTTTGAAAATTTTTTCAATTGTCGCGATGTTTTGTCCAGTCGATCTCGCACCGTTGAGCCTGATCTGCAGGAGGTTCAACCAGGAGGCGTGAGGACCCTGAATGATCATGGGATTGATTGCCGCATAAGGAGACTGAAGGATAAAATCTTTTATGACCCCGATTACATGCCATGTGGTGTCCCATTGGCCCTGGTCAATCATTTGGCCAATTGGTTCTTTGAAACCCATCTTCTTCTCCGCGGCTTCATTGATTAATACGGCAGTGGAATCGGATGGATATTTTTGTATGTCAATGTCTCGTCCTTTGACAAGCTGGAGTCCCGCCGTTTTCACAAGGCCCCCGTCGGTATTGTAAAAATTGAAGTCACTACGGTCATTGGGATCCTGTCCTTTCCAGCTGGCACCTCCGTCACTCCAGCCTTCCGTGAGCGGCGCGCTGGTCTTGCAAACGGAAACTGCCGTGCCGGAAGACAGAAGTTCATCCTTGATGGGCGCATAGTTTTTGTTGATGTCTCCCGTTATAAAAGTGCTGATGATATTTTCCTTATCGTATCCTGTTTTTCTGTCCTCTGCATATTTGACCTGCTGCCTGATGATCATCGTGGAAACGATGAGGATAATCGCAAAAGTAAATTGAAGGACGACCAGGACTTTTCTTGGTGTGACGAGTGCGTTAATTTTTTTGAAGGTGCCCTTGAGAACCGAGGCAGGACGGAAAGAAGAAAGGAAGAATGCTGGATAGGAACCGGCGAGCACTCCCGTAAGAAGGATAAATCCCATAAAGGAAGCCCAAAATGCAGGGCTGGCATAATCAATGAAGAGATCTTTCTTAACGAGCAGGTTGAATGAAGATAATGCCAATTGGACGAGGACAAGGCCGATCGCGCCGGAAATCATCGACAGAAGAATGCTCTCGCCGATGAACTGGCTGATCAGCGAGGCGCGCAATGCGCCAACGACCTTGCGGACGCCAACCTCCCTCGCTCTTTTCTCCGACCTGGCGGTACTGAGATTCATAAAATTGATGCAGGCGATCAGCAGAATTAGCACGGCGATCATCGTGAATACCTTAACCGCTTCGATGTTGCCGCCGACGGGAACGCCATTTTCAAAGGTCGAGTATAGCCTTAGTTGACTCACGGGGTAAAGAAAGCTTTCGACTATCCAGTCTTTTTCGCCATGCATTTTAATGAAATTCTTGATTTTGGCGTTGAAGGCTGCAAGATTGGTATGAGGTCGGAGCATGACATAATTCCTCGTCGAATTATTACTCCAACTGCTATCATCCTCATGTCTCAATTTCATCGTGGACCATGGCAGCAGAAACTCGAAATCGAATTGCGTATTGTTCGGTAAATCGGCCATGACGGCACTGACCTGGTAATTGAATTTATTATCGATATTGACGGTCTTCCCAATAGGATCTTCGTCACCGAATAATTTCTTTGCAAGTTCCCGGGTGACGATTATGTCCTGCGGTTCGTTGAGTGCACTATTGGGATTCCCCTTGATGAAAGGAAAGTCAAACATCAGCAGGAAATCGGGATCGACCATGGTCCCTTTCACGTTAAGCTTTCTATCACCAATCGTGAACAGCAATGTTTCATCCCAGTTTACCCTGGTTGCCCTTTCTACTTCGGGGAAAGCCAGTTTCATGGCAGGTGCCAGCGGTTTGGGTGTCACATTCCAGCAATTAATGCCAGTATTGCCCAGGGCGCGGTTCCAGCTTTGGTAGAGCCTGTCAGTATTCCTATAAAAGCGGTCGAAAGTGAATTCGTTCTGCACCGCCAATAGTATGAGGATCGCACTTGCCATACCGACGGCGAGTCCAGTAATATTTATCACCGTGAACCCTTTACCACGAATAATATTTCTAAAAGCTATTTTGAAAAAGGTGATCAGCATTTTGTCATCGTTTTTGTTTTTTTCAGCGGCCGATTATTCTGCTCTCAGCGACCTGACCGGATTGGCAACAGCTGCCCGAATGCTCTGGTAACCTACCGTGACCAATGCGATCAGGATTGTCGCCAGGCCTGCAAGAACGAAAACCCACCAGTTGATGTTAATCCGGTAAGCAAAATTTTCGAGCCACTTGTTCATGGCCCACCACGCCAGAGGGAAGGCAATGACCATGGAAACTACTACGAGTTTCAGGAAGTTGTTCGATAACATGGCTATTATATTTGGGATCGAAGCGCCGAGCACTTTTCTTACGCCGATTTCTTTGGTTCGCTGCGCAGCAGTAAAAGCTGCAAGGGCAAACAAACCAAGGCATGATATCAGAATGGCGATGAAAGCGAAATAGTCTGAGAGCTTACTGACGATTTGTTCGCTCTTGTACAATTTCGAAAATTCTAGGTCGGAGAACTGGTAGCTAAAAGGAAAATTGGGGTTTAAGTTTTTGCATATTTTTTCCAAGCCTGTGAGTGCTTCTTTTGTTTTTCCCGCCTGCATTCTGGCCAGGATCGTGCCCCAGTTCCAGTTCTCATCGAGCCGAACGATCAGTGGCTCTATATTCTGGTGCATGGAATTGAAATGGAAGTCTTTCAATACGCCGATGACGTGACCCGGGTGGCCGCCCCAGGTCATCGCTTGTCCAAGCGGATGCAGGAATCCGAGTTTGTCCGCGGCGGTCTCGTTAATCAAAAAGCTGGCGGAGTCGCTGGCGAAATCTTTTGAAAAATCCCGACCCTGCTCTAAATGAAGCTTCATGGTTTTGACAAAATCATAACCGACAACTGCATCCGCAAACGAAACAGCAAGATTAGGATCTTTCCCAGGCCAACTAATGCTGCCCGTGTGATGCTGGATAACCGTTGGCGAGTTCCGCATCTTCGAAACATCGAGGATGCCGGGTACGCGATAAGCCTCATTTTTAAAGACAGCATATTTTTGAACAAGGTCCCCTTCGATAGGAATATAGAGAAGGTTTTCACGATCGTACCCAATATTTGTTGTTTCTATATAGTTCATTTGCCGGTAGATCACGATCATGCTCACCATGAGTATGATGGATAGCGAGAATTGGAAAACCACCAGTCCTTTTCTAACAAAAATATCGCTCCAACTGGTTTTCAAGCTGCCTTTTAGCACTTTAATCGGGTCAAGGGAGGAGAGGAAAAATGCGGGGTAGCTGCCCGCGATGAGCCCCGTCGCAATCAATAAAGCAACGATCATCAGCCAAAAAGCGGGGTTGCCCATCGGAACGCTCAGCTGTTTGCCTGTGAGCTGATTGAAAGCCGGCAACAGTAAACTGACGATAATTAAGGCAATAATTACGGCAAAGAGTGTCAGAAGCATGGCCTCACCGATGAACTGCCGGACCAGGGCGGAACGGAGGGCGCCAACGACTTTTCTCAGTCCAACTTCCTTCGCTCTTCTTGCCGATTGAGCCGTAGCAAGATTCATAAAATTGATGCAGGCGATCGACAAAAGGGAAATAACGACGACTGTAAACAATCTTACATACTCGATCCTGCCTCCCGATAGGTTCCCGTTTTTGAAACTTGAATGAAGGTATTTCTCGGGAAAAGGTTGCATCGCGATCTCCGTGATAAAGCTTTTATTTTTCCGCTGGTAGCGGTAGATGAAGTCCTTTATGCTTGACGCCACTTTGGAAGGATCGGCATTCGGTTGTAACTGTATATAAGTATTCGGATCTGTGTTTCCCCAATTGTGTACCCAATCATTGTCTTTTACGAAATCAGTCCAGCTTAAGAGGAAATCAAATTTCAGCGATGAATTCGCCGGAATATCTTCGAATACCGCCGTCACTTTCAATTCATCTTTGTTATCTATGTGAATTCCCTGGCCGATGGCTTTTTGGGGCGTTCCGAAAAAATACGCGGCCATCTTTTTTGAGATGGCAATGACGCCCGGCCCTGTCAATGCGGACGAAACATTTCCCTGTAAGAGCGGAAAGCTAAACATGTTGAAAAAGCTCTCGCCGGCATAACAGCCGCCCATTTTGATAATCTTATCATCCCGCTGGAAGGTATTCATCGTGCCAGGGGCTGACGCACTTTCGAGGCCAGTCGCATATTTTATTTCGGGAATAACTCTCTGGAGTTCGTCGCCAAGCAATCCCTGGGTCGGATAACTGGCGTCAACCTTGCCATCAAAATAATTTCGTTCATAGATGGCATAGAGATACTTGCCGTTTTTGTGGAAAGCGTCAATACTTTTCTCGTCCTGTATCCACAACATGATGAGCAGGCTGCATGCGAGTCCAATCGCCAGGCCTGAAATATTAATCAACGAAAATGCTCTATTGCGGATGAGATTTCTCCAGGCAGTTTTAAAATAGTTCCTGATCATATTAATGATAATGAATTTGGTATTTGATTTCTATGGTTGTCTCGCCTTTGGTTGGTGGACGGTATCCGGCTATCCAATATCATGCCTTTGCTAAATCTAATTGATTTACAATCAGTTTGATTTTGAGTAAGCCGGCAGCATTGAACTGAAACGATACAGCTGCGCGCGAAATTGATACAGTGGGCCTGGGAACGAGCTGTTTGCTCCAGTAGCATTTGGCATAAATCATCAGCTAAAGGCGCGAAGGTTCAGGTAATTATTTGGTTCCTTCTTGAGCGCCCTTATCGCCCTTTTCTCAGCCTTGATGGCTTTTGCCCGGTTGTTCCCTCGCCAGTACCAATCGGCCATTTCATGATAAACTTCGAAGGCATGCAGGAGTTCTCTATCATAACTACGGATCTCATCAATTTTCAATTGCCAGGCTTCCGCGCCCAGCTCGTATATTTCTGCGGGAAGGGTTAATTTATCTGAGAGTCCTTGAATGTTCCCAATGATCGCATCGTAGCTCGGATGATTGTTTGCAGGGATCGACAACAGTCCTTTACCATAATTGTAAGCTTCCTTTGGGTTCAGCTTGAGTAAGGCAGAAAAGGTATTAAAGGCCGTGATGGACTCATATTTTAATCCTGGCTCTATACTAACTACCCTCTGGATCGTATCCGGCACCAGGTCCGGTTTGCCATAAAAATCAGAGCGACTGCCCACAAATTCCGTAACGCTGTCATTTGTTTCGTGACCGAGTTCATCCAAGTGCCTTTCTAAATTTCTCCTTGCGTAAGCATCAAGTACGTTCCAATCATTGTTCACAATATTCGCGAACACATGATCAAGATCGAGTGGATGCCCTATCCAGGCAATTTGACCCTCTGCGTTTATGACAAATGCGACTGGTATAGGACGCTGTCCTGCCGGAGCCAGCCAGGAAGTTTCCATCGAGTTACTGTCTTCCCTAGCGACCCGATATTTCATCCGGTGGCCCATGCTATCCACAAACCGTTGGATTTTTTCAGATCCTGTCGCCTGTTCATATACATCGATCCCGATAATGTCAACCTTTTTTCTGAATTTACGCACCAGTTTGGTGAGCCGCGGTATTGATCTTCTGCAAGGCTCACACCAGGTTGCCCAAAATTCGACCACATACATCCTGCCTTTTTCAAACCGCTCAACCGGCTTCCCTTTCAACCATTCATGGACATGCAATGCCGGAGCGGGATCGCCAATATCTAAGGGTGAAATTTGATTTTGTTGCGCGGTAACGGTTGATGAGAGTACAAGAACCAGTGGTACCAATTGAAAGGCTGAGCGCATAAGGTTCGATAGTTAAGTATCCTAAAATTATACAACTTTTGTTGGATGGGATCAGCCGTATCTTCATAGAGGACTAACGGTGGCCGCTAGCTCACATGACAGAAGCAAATGCGCACATTCGAAATTGCTCACGAAATATTTGCTCAACATTTCGACGGTTGGTAGTCACAATTTAGGCTGTGGTCGCAAATTCGAATCACTAATTTTGCCTTATGGTTAACTTCATGCGAAAAACCATTGTAGGACGTGGTCAACCATTATAGCTTACGCTTAACCAAAATCTTATCCAGGAAATTTGCAGGAAAGGGTTTACAAAGATTGCCGAACCAAAACTTTTTGAACCATCCAAATCATCGATTTTTATTCTAAAATTTCAACCATAATACAATGAAAGATCGTTTGCTGTTAGTCCTTCTATTCAGTGGCCTTCTGTGCGTAGGCCTCGCCCAGGAAAACGGTTCTGGCATCGAAGTTTTTAAGACGGTAAGCAATGAGAATGGCCCGACATTAGGGTACTCGCCATCTTCAGGCGTGAAGATTTTGACGGTCGATGGCCTGCATTTTAAGGACCTCAACAAGAACGGACAGCTTGATCAATATGAAGACTGGCGGTTGCCTGCCGATGTGAGAGCAAGGGACCTTGCCTCGAAGATGTCGATTGAGCAGATTGCTGGCTTAATGTTATACAGCAGCCACCAGGTTATTCCATCGACAGGTGGGTTCGGCGCATTCGGGGCCGCTACTTATGGCGGTAAACCTTTTAAGGAAAGCGGGGCAAAGCCTTTTGACCTGTCTGACCAGCAAAAGAAATTTTTAACTGATGATAACGTGAGACATGTCTTGCTGGCGGTGCTGCAGAGCCCCGAGGTTGCGGCGCGCTGGAATAATTATGCTCAGGCGCTCGTGGAAGGATTGGGATTCGGAATACCTGTCAATAATAGTTCTGACCCAAGAAATGGTGTAGTGGCTAATGCTGAATACAATATTGGGTCCTCGGGAAAAATATCCATGTGGCCTGACGAAATTGGGATGGCCGCGACATTTGATCCCGCATTGGTCGAGAAATTTGGAGAAGTCGCTTCAAAAGAATACCGGGCGCTGGGAATAGCGACGGCATTATCGCCGCAGATTGACTTAGGGACGGAGCCGAGGTGGGTGCGCATCAACGGAACATTTGGCGAAGATCCGAAACTCGCAGCTGATATGGCGAGAGCGTACGTTGACGGTTTCCAGACATCGAAAGGAAGGGATGAAATAAAAAACGGCTGGGGCTTTACGAGCGTCAACACCATGGTCAAGCACTGGCCAAGCGGAGGACCTGAAGAAGGCGGCCGCGATGCGCACTTCGCTTATGGAAAGTTTGCCGTATACCCGGGTAATAACTTACTGACGCAGGTGATTCCCTTCGTGGATGGCGCATTTAAATTAGATGGCAAGACGGGTAAGGCAGCGGCTGTTATGCCCTATTATACCATTACCTATGACCAGGATAAGAAATATGGAGAGAATGTCGGCAACAGCTATAGCAAGTATATCGTCACTGATCTGCTCCGTAACAAATATGGCTATGACGGCGTGGTTTGCACGGACTGGGGCATCACGGCAAACGAGGGGAAAACGCCTGATTTGTTTATGGGTAAGCCATGGGGCGCGGAGAAATTGACTGTCGCGGAGAGACATTATAAAATACTGATGGCAGGTGTGGACCAGTTCGGTGGCAATAATGATGCAGGGCCGGTACTGGAAGCCTATAAAATGGGGGTAAATGAGCACGGCGAACAATGGATGAAGGAGCGATTCCAACAATCCGCTGTGCGTTTATTAAGAAATATTTTCCAGGTAGGGCTGTTTGAGAACCCCTATCTAGATGTGACGAAGTCAGTAAAGACAGTCGGCAATCCCGAATTCATGAAGGAGGGTTACGAAGCACAATTGAAATCTATTGTGTTGTTAAAAAATAAAGCCGGTACGCTGCCCATGGCGAAAAACAAGACGGTTTATATACCTAAACGTTATACCGCCGCAAGTCATGATTTTTTTGGCAGGACTATACCTGAAAAAAATGAATACCCGGTGAATATGGATCTCGTTAAGAAATATTTTAATGTTACGGATGATCCATCCAAAGCCGATTTTGCGATCGTGTTTATCAAGAGCCCTGAAGGAATGGTGGGGTATGATAAGGACGACAAAGCAAAGGGGGGCAATGGTTATGTGCCGATCAGCCTGCAATACGGGCCATATACAGCAGGGGACTCAAGAGCGCAAAGCATTGCGGCGGGAGATCCCGTCATCGATCCGACAATTACGAACCGTTCCTACAAAGGCAAGAGCGTAACAGCTTCTAACACGACGGATCTGAAATCGATACTTGATACCAAAGCAGCCATGAATGGAAGGCCAGTCATTGTCTCGATTGCTCTGGCCAAACCAACCATTGTTGCTGAATTTGAAAAGCTGGCCGATGCCATTGTTGCGAATTTTGGTGTCCAGGACCAGGCGGTGCTCGACATATTAACCGGTGCTGCGGAACCGTCGGGCTTATTGCCATTGCAGATGCCTGCGAATATGAAGACGGTTGAAGCGCAAAAGGAAGACACGCCACACGATATGGATTGTTATATCGACAGTGAGGGCCACAAGTATGATTTCGGATTTGGAATGAGTTGGAAGGGGGTCATTAGTGATGCCAGGACGAAGAAATATACCGGAAAATAGTTTCCGGCAGGGGACGATGATTTATGGAGTTGGGCTCATTTTAAAGTCCAGCGGGAGGCTGTTGGCAATTTTCTCCTGGTGCGCCCAAAAGCCCGACGTGATCAAGTCTTGGGGAGGAAAATAATATCCGTTTTGGGAAATTTCGATTGGCTCATTGTTACATATTGTAAGCCAGGACTGGTGACTGATTTCATCTTTCGGGGAGTGATAAATTATCGTGAGGTTGTCTTTTAGAATAAGATATGGCAATTGGCAATTACACGCAGGTATTTTCTTGTTTCACTGAACGGCGCAACCGCCGCTTCTCGACAGGCTCTCCGGAGCTGCCCACCCCTGCTGAACGATTATGTAGTCCCATCTCCCGGATGTTTTTGGCTGCGTT
>JAJPJP010000222.1 GCA_021324175.1 Chitinophagia bacterium | reverse complement strand
TTTGGCTACCGAAACTCAAATTATTGGGCTTGAATATTTTTTTTTAAAGCAGCGTTAAAAAAGAATTTAACCCCGTTTCGCTTATTTAAAGCCTGCGAAAAGCAGCCTGAATGCCGTTAAATGAAGTTTGAGATCTAATTGATCGCCTTATGAAGATCCATCTTTAAATTGATGGCAAATTGGTCCGAGTTGATCAAAATCCTGAGCTCATGGCTTTGAGGGTAAAGAAGGTTAAGCCGCTTGCCGATATTCTGCAGAAAAGTGCTGTCGTTGTTGATGAGCGTTGAGGAATCCACCGGCTTGCTCCAAATGATTTTGAGAAGGAAAACGCCTTCGGCGATCCGTGCTTCGAGGTTCATGAACTTGTTCTTCAGGTCGAGGCGGGAGAGTTGCCGAAAACTATTTTCGATGAGCGGTAAAATAATAAATGGGGCAATTTTTTCCCCGTCGGTATTACCAATAATCTTCATATTCACGCTCATATTGGTGCTACCTTCCTTTTCCAGTTCCACAAATTCTTCCAGGAGGCGCAACTCCTTCTCGAGACTCACCTTGGGCTGGTTATTGTCATAGATGACATATAAAAGAAGGTTCTTTATTTTTTGGATTACCTGCGGGAGGACAGAGGGCTTGTGCAGCGCGAGCATTTCGAGTTTGTCAAGTGCGTTGACAAGGAATATTGGCTGAATCTTTCCGTTTTCAATGGGTTCGATTTTTAGTTTTTCGCTCTTAAGGATGTCCAGTTCCTGCTGTTTGATATACCACATTTTACCCAGCTTGATCGCTGCTGCCAGGGATGCTTCCATGTTGATCTGGGTAAATATGTAAAAAAAAGTCCACAAAAAACTTTTGGAATGCGTACTGTACGGAAGATGATAAGTGGAGCGGATCTCGGGAATAATATGGTTGCTGTAAAATTGGAAGCACGCGATATGCGCCATCCCGAATCCAATCCATAGAAGCACCATGAGAATATACTTTCCCTTAAAGAGGTACCGGGGAATGAGGTAGTACAGAATGGCATAGCAAAAAATAATGTCTATCGGCATCGCCAGGCTTTCCTCGATCAGCGAGGCAGGAAAAGCGATGCTAAAAGGATATTTTTCTGCCCATGACAAGGTCATGAAGAAGGTGTAATAGGCGATCCAGACTGTCCAGAATAGCACATGGCGGGAAATCCGGTATTTCAGGTTATTGGAAAAAACCAGCGGGTAGATAGTCATGTGCAGCAGTTGTAATATTTAAAATTCTTCACCGGGACAGAGCTCATAAAGTTAATTAAAAGCTATTCTCTCTGCATATTTCATGGCGGTTCACAGGAAGGGTTAAACAGGCCAATTGTAAAAATCGAAGCTGAAGCCGGAATATTGAGGACTCAACGCCGATTTTTCATAAGCGAAAAACAATCAACAAAAAAGCAGGTGGTAAAAACCACCTGCGGTCACATGAGAAAACTTCTATAGACAACCTTAAAGACCGGGGGCAGTTGTCATCTGAAAAAAAATCCCCGGAATTGCTTTAGATAGAGAAGATGAAATTAGTAATCCATTTCGCAATCCCAAGCGTAAACCTTACCCAATAAGTATTTTGAACCGGCGAAGCAGCATTTATGATACCTGAGCCTGCCTTGTAAGTACACGAGAAAACTTCCAGGATATTTTCAACCCTGAAAATCTCCTTCTATAACATTTTAACTTTTTTATGGTGATTATAGTAGATTATTTAGGGGTATCGTTCTACTGCACTTTTTCTGAGGTTGAAAAAATAGTTGCCCTGGTGGTATTTTATTAAGCTTGACTGCTATGAAGAAAGAAGAAATGCTGAACGATAGAGCCATTAAACTGTTTGGAGTACCCCTGTTAGGCTTTATTATACCCAATATTACAGGCCTGATCACCAACAGCCGCTACTCCGTTCCGGAAGTGATTGGTTGTTACGCTTACTTCATTTTAGTCGCTTTTGTGATTTGGGAAGGCAATGTGCGCCTAATGTATTTTATTCGCAAGAAATTTAAGTGGAGATACGATAAATATTACAAGATCATCTTCATCTTATTTAGTGCCAACGTCGTTTTTTCCGGTTGTATGTCGCTGTTACTGCTGACCATCTGGAAATATTTTTCCCGCGAAGAGATCGCCAACTGGCAGCCCGTTTTTAATTCTGTATTTATTATTATCGTATCTGCCATGTTTATTACGAGCATCTATGAAAATATTTTTCTTAACGAGGAACGTGTCATAAACTTGTCGAGGGTTGAGCAGTTGAATATAGCAAAGGCACAGGCTGAACTCGAAGCCTTAAAAAACCAGATTGACCCCCATTTTATTTTCAATTCGTTGAACACGCTTTCCTACCTGATCGTCAAGGATCCGTCGAATGCCCGGCTTTTTAATGATACCCTGGCCAAGGTATACCGGTATATTCTCAGCAACAAGGAAAAGGACCTTGTCATGCTCAAGGAAGAGATCGAATTCATCTCCAATTATTTTTACCTGGTGAAGATCCGGTTCAGTGATGCTGTCCATATGATGATAGAAATTAACGATCTCGCCGCTGAAGATTTCCTGATTCCACCCATATCCATGCAGGCGCTTGTTGAAAACGCCATCAAGCATAATGATTTTAATGACAAGGTCCCCCTCGGAATCAATGTTTCCATTTCGTCAAACTATGTTGTGATCAAAAACGCAATCAATCCCAAGAATTATACGGTGCCGACATCCGGCATTGGATTGACTAACCTGGATAACCGCTATAAGCTGATCACCAAGCGGAATATCATCATCGAGAATAATTTCAAAATGTTCAGTGTCAAATTGCCTATCTTAAAATTTTAGTCTATGAAAGTTTTGATCATTGAAGACGAAAAGCCTGCCTTTGAAAACCTGGTAGAAGGACTGCTTGAAGCAGACGAGAATATTCAGACCATCTCGACCTGCGCAAGCGTGGATGAAAGTATTAAATGGTTGAACAATAACCAGCAGCCAGACCTGATCCTGATGGATATTCAACTTTCCGATGGCCTGTCATTTAATATTTTCAAAAGTTGCAACATTACCTGTCCGGTCATTTTTACGACAGCCTATGATAAATACCTTACCCAGGCATTTGACTACAACAGCATTGATTATTTACTCAAGCCCATCTCCCACGGTAAGCTTCGCACGGCAATACGCAAGTATAAAAATCTGCAAACCTATTTTGTCAACAATCATTCGGCGCTTTTTGACTACTTGAACAACCACGAAAAAAGAAAATCGCGGATCATTGTCAAAAAAGGACTCGAATTCCAAACCGTGAGACTCGAAGACGTCGCTTATTTTTTTACAGAGCACAAACTGGTTTTCCTGGTAGACAAGGAGAGCAAGAAATTTCTCGCCGACCAGAACAACCTCAGCGATCTCGAGGAAGAATTGGACAAAAAATATTTTTATCGCGCAAACAGGAAGTATATTATTAACGCCAATTACATCAAACGTTTCAAGCCGCTTGAACGGAGTAAAATCAGTGTTGAACTCACACTGGCCGTGAGTGAAGAGATCATTGTCAGCCAGGAAAATGCGGCTTCGTTTAAAAAATGGATCAGCGAAATCTAAAAAATGGCATGATCCGGGTGGCCGTTTATCCCGCCTTTCCAGTTTAACAAAAACTTAATTGCGTGGCACAGTGTTCCCCGAAAGCCTTCGTACATCATTTTTGGGGTCTTAGTCGCCAATTTGGCGGCTTCGGCAAATCCTGATTTTGCTTCGTCCATCTTCCCCAAATTTCCAGCCCCACTGGAGTAGTTTAGCTTGACACGCGTGTGCGATAAGGGTATATTCATTTCGTCAAATTTTTGTCCATTAAAAACAAAGCCATGAAAAAATATCTGATTGCTGTTGCCAGCATCACATTATGCTGCATCGTTCTGAACAGTTACGCCACCGATGTGAATGAAAAGGTCCTTAATTCATTTAAGCAGACTTTTCCAAATGTTCATAACGTCAGCTGGCAAAGTCTTTCGCGAAAATATGTTGCGCAGTTCGAGCTGAACGGCGTCCGCACGGTGGTGAATTACGACTTCGACGGAAATATCACCGAAGCGATTCGTTATTACATGGAGGAAAACCTGCCCATGAATATCGTTCTCAAGCTAAAAAAACAATTTCCTGACCAAAAGGTATTCGGTATCACAGAAGTCACGGCCGGTGACAATGTCGAATATTATATCAAATTGGAAAGCGAAAAAAATTGGACAACCGTCAGGATGGATAACGACGGTAGTTCGGAAATCGTCGAAAAATATGAAAAGCAGCAGTAGGGCGATCAGCCTTCTGCCTCGCGGCGCACTGCGTCAATTTCAGCGGTGATGTCTTCCTTTGGTTTTTTATGCCGAAGGAACCAGGCGGCAACAAAACCAGTGAAGACTCCCACGAGCGCTATCCCGGTAATCATCAGCATGGAAGCAATAATCCGGCCTTCCGTGGTTACCGGGTATACATCGCCGTAACCGACCGCAGTGATCGTGCACCACGCCCACCAAATAGCGTCTTCGGCTGTTTTGATATTGCTGTTCGGCGCATGCTCCACCTGCAGGATGGCAATGGCTGAGAAGATGACCATGATAATAGTGACTGCCGACATGGTCGTGATTGCTCCAAATGCCCTGTTGTGAAAAAGGTAGTTGACGAAATGTCTTACTGAGCGGAAGGCACGGAGTATACGGAATAATCGCAGCAGTCTGAAAATACGGCCAAACTGCAAAAACGGCGATGCAGGAATGCTCGACACCAAATCAATCCAGCCCCACTCCATAAACTTCCATTTATTTCTTGCCTGGAAAAAGCGGACGAGGAAGTCCAAAAGAAAAACAGCGCAAATGGAATTGTCGATCAGTTCCAGTAACCTTGACGTCTGCCTGGGCAGGACAAATAAGGTATCGGTGATCAGCGCCAGCAGCACATAGACTGACAGGACCACTACAAGCAGGTTCAGGAAGTTGAGTTTATTTCCTTTTTCGTGACTGGACATTTGCGATAGAATTTGAATCTCACCAAAGCATACCTAAAATACAACTGTTCCGGCGAGGTAAAATCCTATTTGGCTTAAAAAAATTTTGTGTAACCAATCAGTTACCCTTAATTTTGTAACCATTCAGTTACATAAACAGGTAAATAGAGTTATGCGCAGGGACGTATTCCAGGCAATCGCCGATCCCACCAGGAGGGATATCATTAATATACTGGCTAAAGAATCGCTGAATCTCAATGCACTCGCCGATCGCTTTTCCATTAGCAGGCCGGCCATCTCCAAACAGATTAAAATCCTCGAGGAGTGTGGCATTATCTTGCTCAGGCAAAAGGGGAGGGAGCGGTATTGCGATGCAAACCTGCAGGCCTTCGGTCAGGTCAGGCAATGGATGGAAGATTGTCACCAGTTCTGGACAGCAAGGCTTGATGCCCTGGAACTCATGCTGCAGGAAGAACAAGCGGTGACCAGGCGACAGGGCGCCAGCCAACGCCAACAACTAAAGTCACGCGCTAAATTCCCCTCATCACATCATCATAAAAGCAAAAAATCATGACTAATAATGAACCGATCGTCATCGAACGCGTGCTCAATGCCCCGGTTGAACGGATATGGAAAGCGCTCACTCACCAAAAAGACATGAAGAAATGGTATTTTGACATTGCTGAATTCAAACCTGAAATTGGATTTGAGTTCGAGTTCAAAGGCGGAAATGAAGACAGGATATATATCCATCATTGCAAGATTACCGAATTGGTGGTCAATCGAAGGCTAAAGTACAGCTGGCGCTACGAGGGTTACGATGGAATCTCGTTTGTTACTTTCGAGCTTTTTGACGAAAACGGCGGGAAGACCAGGCTAAAACTGACGCACGAAGGAATTGAGACTTTCCCCAACCTGCCGGATTTTGCGAAGCACAATTTCCTACAGGGCTGGACCCATATTATCGGAAAGTCCCTGCCTGAATTTTTGGAATCTCAAACTGCATAAAACGCCACTCATAGATTAGCATAACGATTCACCAAAATAGACGAAGAACCTTATTTGATTTTCTTTAAATCGTAATCCATGTCTTCGTGTGAGACGCACTTCTCAACCTTCCCCGATGAATCCAAAACAAAATCCAGTTCCACACCCGCTATCTTCAGGAAAAAGCGCGTATCGCTTTCCGGCATCAGTGGTGTTTTTGGGAGATTGTTGTTTGGCCCTTCAATATAAAGGATGCCGTTTTCGAGCGTGATAGTCAACAGATGTACCGGACTAAACTCATAAACGCCGACATATTGTTTTAGGATATTCTCGCTGACCTTAACTTCTTTGTGATCTTTCCAACGTCTCCATTTGGTGGTGTCCAGTGCAGTCGAGCGGTCGGAACAGGCATCTTCTGCCAACTTAATCGTCATCCTGTCGCCTTTGATCAAATAATCGTATTTACCCGGCGTGTTATTATCACAATCACTCTGCCCTTCCACTTTTTTGACGGTAAAGGTTGACGGCGTAAACGTACAGGCCATTTCTTCGACAAGCTGATTATCTGAAATCGTATAAACAATCGCTGAATCATGTTTAAAGATCAGCAATACATTCCGTGGGTTGTCCCCCCGAATCGTTCCCATCCAGGTCGTGTTTTGTAACTGGGCGAATAACGTGGTTGAAAAAAAGGCGAATAGGAGTAACGGGAAAAGCTTTTTCATGGCGATGATTTTTTTTCTTAGACTGCAAAATTCGCGGCGAAGACACTAAAGATGAGGAAAACCAACGCTCAAATCCCGATTTGAGCACAATTTGAACGCTTTTGCGCGGTTTCTATTCCGCAGCTGCATTGGAGTGAATATACTCGGAAGGAGACATGCCGGCGATTTGCCTGAAAGTTCGCCTGAAGGTGGCTTGTGAACTAAAGCCGCAGGCTGAAGCAATACCGGCAATGGTGAATTGATTCATATCTGCCTCCATGATCTTTTCCTTGAAGGCGCCAACCCGGTATTCGTTGACATACCCCGCGAAGCTCTTGTGAAGGTGCTGATTGAGCACGGCAGAAATCGTTTTTTGTGGGATGCCGGTATATTGGGACACGATCGGAAGACTGAGGTCCGGATTGAGGTACATTTTCTTTATTTCCATGGCAGCACGAAGGTTGCTAAGGTTTTCCTGGATTTCGGAGAATGACAATGATGCGCTTCCGGCGTGGCCTCTTTTGGGTAGATCCCGCTGGGCAATGGCGTATCCTTTGATACCCAGCCAGTATATCAGCACCGCCAACGGTATGTATAAGGGGTACCAGTCAAAAGTATCCAGCATATAGTCCGTATACTTAGGGATCACATAGGGAACCAGGTAGACAAGCCAAAGCGCCTGGAATCCAAGGAATACACGCACAAATTGACGCACCCAATTATAATTCAGTGCAAGGCCATTCAAATGACCGTTGTAGCGTGACTTTAGCTGGCGAAGGTATTTTTCAGATAGCCACAAATAAAAGGTCACTGACATCCATCGGGGAATATCAGCATAAACATTATAATTATCGATAAAAGCTCCCCAGGGTCCCGGCCGGTTGGCCAGTTGATTCGTGATGACGCCAATGACAAAAATGATGACAGCCAGTTGCGGAACGACATCGACGATGATTGGATAGAATTGAAACCTTTCCTTTCGACCGATGCGGAATTGCGCGTCCATTGTCGCCCGCACATAAAAATAGATCAGCGGCCCTATCGGCATGATGACGACCAGCGGGATAAACTGCGCAATAAAAGAAATCAAGGGCGAACCAAACCAGTTTTGATAACTCCCGAAAAGGTTAAAGCAGGCGAGGGAAAAAAGCAGGATCAGCCAAGCCAGCAACCGGTTGCTAAGACGACTCTTTTTGGAGAAAAAAAGCAGGCAGCTGACGATGAATCCTTGGATGGCTCCAAAAAGGATAATCGTCCGGAGTATCGTGAGCAGGGTATGCATTCCATATTTAGCAGCTAAAACCACCAAACTGCAGAAGGCGAAACTACGAAGTTTCCTGTCGCCGAAAAGTTAAGAAATGCGTGAGAAAACTGATTCGACACGCAACTATGGATTATTTGGGACAAGCTATGAAAACTACCAAGCACCCAGGGCTGCTCTTCTACCTAAATGAATAAAGGGTAAGAGCTGAAGCTGTTACCCCGAACATGTACAAGAATGCACACGTTTTCTCTGCTTATATTTTCAATGAATTGAGATAGCTGACTGTCATTTTTTATTGAAATCTTCAATCACCTCCATTTCGCCATCGCAAAACCTTACATTTTTCAAGGTGGTTTCGTTTTCAATATGAACTACGTAAATGGTCTTGTCATCCAAATGAATTTCTTCAACCCGGTTAATGTTATAGTCGTAGTAGACCCTTTTTACGTCGCCTCTGACATCCTCCGGAAGATTCTTTCCATCATAATAACTTATCGTGAATTCCCATTTGCCTTTTCTGTTATATACTACGACATTTTTCTTGTCGTTGCACACGTATTCCGCCAAGAACGCATTTGGAATCTCATACCATTTTTCATCTACGGCATCCTTGAATATCTTTTTAAAATCTCTGACGGCCTTGGCATTGACTTCGTTCATTGGCGCGGTTTTGCTGTTTTTGTACAGGGTCGGGTCATCGAATCTCACCATGGCCAATAAGGTTTTTGAATCAAAAAAATGACTCTGAGTTGTTTTGACCTGCGCTAATAGCAAACTCGAGGTAATTCCAATAGCGAAGGTTAGAATTGTCTTTTTCATTAGATTAATTTTTATAGTTATAAAATATTTTTGATCTGTCTGCAAACTATGTTTCTTGTTTGCAGATCAAATCTATATCCCATATCAGGCTTTTGCCAGCCTCGGTGAGCAGTTTGCCGGAAAGGAAGATAAGTTGGAAGTTATGACTGGGTAAGAAGAGAACGGTTAATCCTTGTTGTGCTGAAGTTTTTTCAGCAATAATTCTTTACGACTTCTGGAAACATTTATGGCAGAACCATGACTCATTACCAAATAACCGCCTTCTCCGCGGATATATTTGGTTACTTCATTCCAATTAACGAGGGAGGAGTGGTGGACGCGCAAAAAGGAATTGAAATCATTTAGTTGTTCATCCATTTCCTTTAAAGTGCGGCAGGCAATTATCCGGGTCTTATTCTTAAGATGTAGAATGCTTCGCTCGTCAATCGAACTCGAAAGAGCACTTGCTAAACGGGGATCTCCTGAACCATTTCACGAGGCCTTGCGCTTTTCGCTTTGATCATGGCGTTTACACGATACATGAGGATAATCGTAATAAAACTGATGATGACCATCACATAGCCTATCCAGTCATAATGCTCTAAGGGGCTGTGCTTGTCTTTTTGAACAATGATCATCCCTGCAACGCCTGCGGCAACGCCGCCTGCGATCTGTTGCAGCGAAGCATTCACACTCATGAAAGCACCCCGGTCCTGGACATCAGGGATAGCTGTTGTCAGGGCGGTCGCGGGTATGATCCGGCTGAATATCCCTGCCATCATGACCACGTTAAAAATCATGACATACCACAGCGGTGACACAGAAAGATGCGTATAGATGACTACAAAGATCATCATGAAGACGGCAGCACAAACGAAGATGGTGTATTTGTCATATTTATCGCTCATCTTTCCGACCAGTGGCATGATACCGAGCGATGAAATTCCACTTACCATAAACAAAAGCGGCAGTTCATGCGGTGTGACACCCAGGTTATTGATCGCAAAGGCGCTCCCAAACGGCATCATCATAAAGCCCCCTATCGCCATGAACGCCGTAGCACTAAAACCGATGCGGTAATTGCGTTTGGCTATCGTATGATAAAGGTGGCTTAGCGCTGAGCGGTCCCTTTGCAATCCCAGGTGTTTGTTAACGGGCTGCATCTTGAAGCTGATCAGCACGAAGGTCAGGATGGCGAGGCCGGCTACCATTAAAAACGTTGCCTGCCAGCTCCATATCGTGGCCAGGTAAATGCCAATTGGAATACCCAGCACCGAGCTGGCACTAAAGCCCATTTGAATAAAGCTCATCGCGCGGCCACGTTGCTCAAAGCTAAACAGGTCTGTAACAATCGCCAGCGAGATCGAGCCGATCACGCCTCCAAACAAACCGGTAATCAGCCTCGCCGCCAGCAGCACTTCATAGCTATGTGACAGCCCGCAGAGTACCGTTCCTGCAATAAAACCGGTATAAAAGAACAACAGCAATTTTTTTCGATCAAACCGATCGGCAAATCCGGCAGTCAGCAAACCTGAGGCGCCTGCACTGAAGGCATACACGGAAACAGCGAGTCCAAACTGATGAGGATGCAGGTTCAAAGATTTCATTAAAAAATCCCCTAGCGGCGAAATCACCATGAAATCTAGGATCACCGTGAACTGCGTCACGGCTAAAAGCGCGATCGCAATTTTTTGATATGATGAAAATGGCGCGGAAGGAGTTTTCATGCTAAGAAAAATTGGGATGCAAAGATATTGGTTCGCCATTACACTGGTCGAATATGGTGTTATGTTTTTTGACAGCATAGCCACCCGGTGCAGAAACGCACAGGCGATTGTAATGAAAGCGCACAGGCTCCATTCAGCAGTTTTGCCTATTTGGTTGATTGTCATTATTCGATATTTGGGCATTCTCTTTGGTACCTTCTCGAAACGAGGCACAAATCTCAAATTTTGGCTTATGTTTAAAAACTACCTGAAAATAGCCTTTCGTAGCCTTATCCGAAATAAGGCATTCTCTGTAATCAATATTACGGGCCTTGCGATCGGGATGGCAGGCGCGGTCATCATTTTACTCTGGATACAGAACGAACTGAGCTATGACCAGTTTCATGTGAACAAAGACAGGATCTATGAGGCCTGGAACCGCGTTTCGTTCGACGGAAAGGTAATGACCTGGAACGCTACGCCAAAAGTGCTTGCCCGCACGGTGGAAAGGGATTTGCCCGAAGTAGAACAGGCGACCAGGGTGAACTGGCCCAACAGGTGGGTATTCAGCGTCGGTGACAGGGAGCAATTTCTCGAGGGTGTCCAGGTTGATCCCAATTTTTTGAAGGTGTTCAGTTTCCCTTTGCTCGAAGGCAACCCTGAATCCGCGCTGAACAATATGAATTCGATTGTACTTACGGAAAAAGCTGCGGTCAAGCTGTTTGGGAAGGAAGAAGCAGTGGGAAAAACAGTGAGAATCCTTAACCAGGGGAATTTCACAGTATCCGGCGTACTGAAAAACCTGCCCAATAATACCAGCCTTGATTTTGAATATCTCATGCAATGGCGCAAAGCAAACGATGATGCCGAATGGGGCAATAACAATACGCACACCTTTGTATTGCTTAAGCGAAATGCAAGCGTCGCTGCTGTGCAGGCGCAAATGAAAACCATTAAGCAGAGATACGGTCAGGATCCGGGTTTTAATAATTGGCAAATGTTTTTGTATCCGATCAGCCGATGGCGTCTATACTCGCAGTTCGAAGACGGGAAGGAAACCGGCGGAGGCCGCATCACGCTGGTGAAGTTATTTGGTACCATCGCCGTCTTCATTCTGCTGATTGCGTGTATCAATTTTATGAACCTCAGCACCGCAAAAAGTGAGCAAAGGGCGAAGGAGGTCGGCATTCGCAAGATAGTGGGCGCCCAAAAAAAATTACTTGTTGTTCAATTCCTCGGCGAATCCATTTTAGTGGCATTCATCGCCGGCGTCATAGCTATCGTGATCGTGAACCTTTGCCTGCCGGCTTTCAACCAGCTCACGGACAAAACTTTGTTTATTCCCTGGGATAGCCTTGATTTCTGGCTTAGTGCCGTCGGGTTCATCCTGCTCACGGGAGTTTTGGCTGGCAGCTACCCGGCATTTTTCCTTTCATCTTTCCGGCCTGCCAAAGTGCTAAAGGGCGCATTTAAAAAAGCAAATGCGCTGGTTACCCCCAGAAAAGTGCTCGTGGTGTTTCAATTCACGATCGCCATTATTCTGATCATCTGCACCGTCATTGTGAAAGAACAGATAGATTATGCAAAGGACAGGCGGACGGGCTATGAAAAAAATAGCCTCATTTACTGTTACCTCTCAGAGGACATCGAAAAGAATTATTCATCCTTGAAAAACGACCTAATGAACTCGGGTGCGGCCCTGTCACTTACCAGGACGAGCTCACCCCTGACCCAGGACTGGAACGGCCAGTGGGGCCAGAAATGGGAAGGAAAGGATCCCAATGACAAAACAGACTTCAGCATATTTGTGGAGGATGGCGGTCTTGGCAAGACTGCGGGCCTGCGATTCGTTGCGGGTCGCGATATCGACATCGCACAATATCCTGCCGATTCACTGGCGGTCATTCTAAATGAGTCTGCATTAAAGGTGATGAAGTTTAACAATCCCATCGGGCAAATCATTGAAGCCAGCGGCCTCCGTTGGCACGTGGTGGGAGTAATCAAAGACTTCATTCTCTCCTCACCCTATCAGCCCGTAAAACCCATGCTGATCGACGGACCTAAGGGCGGACTTGCCGTGGTCCACATCAAACTGAATAATAAAAATACTACTTCGCAAAACATCAAAGTCGTTGAATCGATTTTCAAGAAATATAGCCCGGAGTACCTGTTCGTAAACAATTTTGTGGATGAGGAATATGCGGCAAAATTTGCTGATGAAGTGCGAACGGGTACACTGGCTGCGTTGTTTGCCGGCCTCACGATTTTGATTTCATGCCTCGGTTTGTTTGGGCTTGCCACCTATATGGCGGAAGCCAGGATTAAGGAGATCGGCGTACGCAAAGTGCTGGGGGGCTCAGCGTTCAACATTAGCGTGCTGCTGTCAAAAGATTTCCTGAAGCTGGTTATCATGTCCACCATCATCGCCTCACCCGTTGCCTGGTCAGCCATGCAAAAATGGTTGCAAGATTATAACTATCGAATCACGATCAGTTGGATGGTATTTGCCGCTTCGGGACTCGTCGCTATTTTAATTGCCTTGCTCACGATCAGTTATCAGGCAATCAGGGCTGCAAATTCAGACCCGGTAAAATGCCTAAGGGCCGAGTAAAGCCAAACGGCAGCAGAATGCCTGGGTGGAAACTATTCCCATCAAACATCATTGCCGGCGCGCGAAGATTGTAAGAAGGAGCGGCCAGTTCTCGCTGGCGGCTCCTGTGAGATACAACAGTAGGCTATAAACTATCGATCCAACTTTTTATAGCTTCCTTGGTTTGACCGGTCTTTTTTTGGATGCGACCATAAAATTCATCATCCTTTCCTTCTTCGTAGAGCAAATCATTGTCTGTAAGATTTGCATATTTCTGCTTCATTTTGCCTTTGATCTCATTCCAGTTGCCTTTCATTTTCAGGCTTGTGCCGGATCTGTTTGGCTTGTTGTCCATAACATTTTTGTTTTAGAGAAATAATAAATTGGGCGCAATTGATATGCCATGAAGATGGGCATGTTCGACCTTCACGAGGGGACCTGCCTAATGTGCAGCCGCACCGCTCGCAAGAAAAGGGAAACATTGCATTGGGAGCGATGGCTGGCTGCCAACCTGCCATTCTATTTTTTTCCGGCCAATGAATTTTTTTCAAAATCTTTTAATTCTTTTTATGGATCAGGTTCAACCTTGCCTCATTCATTGATTTG
The DNA here is from genome assembly GCA_021324175.1 of Chitinophagia bacterium. Lineage (GTDB taxonomy): Bacteria > Bacteroidota > Bacteroidia > Chitinophagales > Chitinophagaceae > Puia. The sequence goes on along the minus strand of JAJPJP010000222.1, from coordinate 1,588 downwards.
ATTTGGGAAAAATTAGCCCCGTCAACATCCACATACCGGTTTTCTCCCGCGTAAATATTAAAGGCGACCATAACTCAGATAATCCCCTATTTTTAGACACCATAAGGACAGATGAGAATCCTGGGAAAATCGTCGCCAATCCCAAAATGAGGTCAAAATATTTCATTAAGTATAAACGTGCGGCTAATTAAACTAACTTAATAAAAGGAAAAGCCGTTGCCAGAACTTGCCTTCTTGGAACCGCAATCCTTTCAAGCCAATTCTCTTATTAACTTACTACAATGAGCAAGAAAATTTCCCGGGTTGATCATTCTAAGATGAAGTCGGGCAGACTTCCAGTGAAACATGATCCGAGGACCTTTAAACTGTCTACCTATCTGCGAGGCAAGCATTTGACAGATACGCCGACCGAATGGAATTGGGGAGGGAAAGTAAAATCGAATAAATGGGGTATGATGCGCAACAATGTCCTGGATATCTGTACTTGCGCGGCAGCGGGTCATTTTATTATGTTATGGACTTCCAACACCGGGAAATTGATCGAACCACGGGTTATTTCCATCATAGAAACCTATTCTGCCATCACCGGCTTTGATTCGAAGACTGGCAAAAATGACACGGGCGCTTATTTAATCGATGTGTTGAAATATTGGCGGAAATATTTCATCGGTGGGCACCGGATATTTGCATTCGCCCAGCTCGAAAACAAGAACAGGGAGCTTTTAAAGCAGGCTATCTATCTATTCGGCGGGTGCTATGCAGGTCTTGCCCTTCCAACATCTGCCAAAACACAACTCATATGGTCGGTTCCAAAGGAAGGCACAAAAGGCAATGGCGCTCCGGGTTCGTGGACCGATCATTGCGTGCTTATAATCGGTTATAATCAGGATGGCTTAAGGATCATCACTTGGGGGGCGGAAAAAGTGATGACATGGGATTTCTGGGAAGCTTATTGTGAAGAATCCTATGCCGTATTTAGTGATGATTTTCTAAAAAAGAGTAAGAATCCTGCGGGCATAAACTTGAAAGGGCTGCGCCGGGATATTGAAGCACTAAAAAAAGAAAGGTAAGTATGCCCATTTGCATGCAGTGGGTTAATTTAACTGGTAGCCACTTCCCAACCAGGCTGTTTCTGTAATTTTCCTTTCTTTCCGACTTCACTCATTTTAGATTTTTTTGCCGGTTAGATCATATGCCAATATTTTATTGACGGCTTTGCCGGTTGAAAATTGTGGATAAATATGGCTAATTAATTTAGCTGATATTTAACTAAACATATTAGTATGATGAAAATCTCTTTCTACATTTGGCGTCTAATTCTTCTGAAGGATAAGATGGTGCTCAAAGGCTACAAATACCGAATCTACCCCAATGAACCCCAAAGGGAATTGATAGAAAAAACTTTTGGCGTTTGTCGACTGGTTTACAACGTCGCCTTGCAGGTTAAAATGGAGGCATACAAAATTAACGGCACTAAGCTGAGCGGGATGGATTTGTGTTACCAGTTGGCCGAGGCAAAAAAGGACTTTGACTGGATGCGTGAGGTGGACTCCCAGGCGCTGCAGGCCTCCATCAAAAAACTGGACAG
>JAJPJP010000321.1 GCA_021324175.1 Chitinophagia bacterium | reverse complement strand
TTGTTAAAATAAATTTCACCTATGACAAAAATAGTTTTCTGATGGCGCAAATTAGGTCAAGGGATCTTAAACTCTTGTGAGATTCAGCCTAAATGTTTTGTAATTTCCGGAAAACTTCTCTTATCTTAATTAGAAATAAACCAGGCATTGCATTCAATTACCGACCGAATCACCCAATTTAATGCCGATCGAGTTCAGCAATATTGTGCGATAAAATATCGATTGATGGCCGAGAACGCCTTTCGTTTCTTTCGCGGGACCTGCCATCTTTTTTACGAAGACTTAAACAAAACTCAACAGCTGACACAGTATCCAGTAACGTGGATTTGTGGTGACCTTCATCTTGAGAACTTTGGAAGCTACAAAGGTGACAATCGTCTAGTTTATTTTGATCTGAATGATTTCGATGAGGCGATTCTCGCCCCTGCATCCTGGGAACTGTCCCGGATGGCGACCAGTATCTTTGTCGGTTTCGAAACCCTTGGCATAGAATTGCAGGAAGCGACACAAATGTGCCGCCATTTCACGCAGGTTTATTCCACCACTCTTGCCAAGGGAAAATCACGATACATTGAACCACAAACCGCAAAAGGAATAGTTCGGGATTTTCTCGACAGAGTCCGCGAAAGAAGAATCAAAGTCATTTTGCGGCAGCGGACTGTCAGAAAAAAGGGACAGATCAAATTTAATTTTGATAAGGTCCGTCTATTTAAAGTTGAACCATCGTTGAAAGGAAAGCTCATAGAATTTATTAATAATTGGTTAGTTAAAAACGACAGAACCGGATTTGAGATATTGGATGGGGGTTTCCGTATTGCCGGTACAGGAAGTATTGGGGTTAAGCGGTATGTGTTCCTTCTTCGAAAAACCGAAAACACGAAGAAATACCTCTTCCTTGATATGAAGCAGGCAATGGCATCAAGTCTGGCGCCCTATGCGGATGTTCAGCAGCCGCAATGGTCAGGAAATGCACAGCGTGTTGTCGCCGTTCAACAACGAATGCAAAATGTTTCCCCTGCCCTGCTTGGCGCTGCACAGTTTAATGATGAGAGTTATGCGATCAAAGAAATGCAGCCAACTGCAGATAAGATCGACTTTATGGTAATTCGCAATAGATTTAACTCAATAAGCAGGGTAATTGAGGATATGGCCGTACTTACTGCCTCTGCTCAACTGCGTAGTGCCGGGCGGCAAGGCTCAGCTATCGCTGATGAATTGATCGCTTTTGGAAAAGATGCGACCTGGCAAAAACCCTTGATCGAGTATGCAAAAAGCTATGCGGCGCAGGTAAAGAAAGACTATCGGGATTTTGTGAATGACTATAACAAAGGCCTGCTAAAGCAATGAAACATTTCTCCTTAAATAAAAGATTATGAATTTGCCAGATGGGGTTCTAGTAAAGCTCTTACTGTCTTTGCTCGTGGGAGGGCTCATTGGTGCTGAAAGGGAGTATCGCAGTAAATCTGCAGGCTTTCGAACGCTAACATTGATTTGCATCGGTGCGACCATTTTCACCGTGTTTTCACAAATCCTGGGAGACCCGGGCAATCGCGACAGGGTGGCCTCCAACATAGCGACAGGTATTGGATTTGTGGGTGCAGGTGTCATTTTTAAAGGAGACTTTGGCGTCAATGGAATTACGACCGCGGCGATGATCTGGGTAACCGCCGCACTGGGGATGGCTATAGGAGCCGGTTACGGGCTTGTCGCGGTGATCTCCTGCTTGATAATCTTAATTATGCTATTGGTATTCAGCAAACTTGAAGGTTGGATCGACCGCGTTAACCAAACAAGGAATTATAAAATCGTTTGTGATTACCAGAATGAGACACTCCATGGCTACGAGGAAGGCTTTCAAAGACACCATCTAAAATTTAAAAGAAGCAAAGAAATGAAAGTCGGAAAATTGATAACAGGAGAATGGATTGTTAAAGGGTCAGAAAAAAATCATTTGAATTTCATCCATGCAATCCTGAACGATCCCAACGTCAAAGAATTCGAGTATTGAGTGAACCATACCGCGGACGGGGCATCTGAAATACAGCGTCTGTTCCCGACTTCAATATATTAATCGCATCAGTATGCTCCCTGTGCATTGTCATACCACGTCAGGGGCAACCATCCAAACGCAGGTGAATGTCTTTTTTCACCAATTCGCTGCTATGACAGCACTTTTGCGATGTGTGATGTACATTGCGAAAAAAGTTTTGAAAACCAGCGAGGATATTAAATTTCGTGGCGCCCCTGCGATCAAAATAGGTCTATTTTCCAATTACGCTCAAATAGTCCACCCGGAGCCAGGCGGTTTATTCCTTCTTTTTCGTGAAGTATTCCGTTTGAATCAATGGGGTCTGCAATCCCACACCAGGGTTCTATACACACAAAATCGGCATTTCTTGCTGCCCAAATGCCCAGATATGGAAATCCAGGAAAATCCAGAGCTAGGCCGTGCTCAGTCGCGTGGGAAGCCAAGGAAATTCTAGTAGTCGCGGGATTCTTAAAAACGAGGGCGTCTTCGTAAAAGAGCTCCTTGCACAATGAGAGCCTCCTTTTATCAGTTAAGAATAGAATTGACTTTTTTTCCATCAGTCCGTCGCTTGAAATCGGCCAACGCGCTAATGTTAAATTTTTTCCGAAATCTAAAAAATAATCGGTGTAGGTTGTACCATCTACTAATGGTACTGCGAACGCCGGATGTGCCCCGACGGAAAAGTACATATCCTTGTCGTCCTTATTCCTAATGCTATAAGTTACTGAAAGGCTTACCTTTTCGACGAGGTAATGTACTGTTAGTTCGA
>JAJPJP010000371.1 GCA_021324175.1 Chitinophagia bacterium | reverse complement strand
TTTCTTCGAGCCGATTAGCGTCCATAAAATGCCGGTAGGCTGCCACGGTAATGATAAAACCGTCCGGGATATTTATTCCCACGGCGCTTAGGTGCTGGATCATTTCCCCCAGGGAAGCGTTCTTGCCGCCAACTTCTGCAATATCGGTAAGCCCTGCTGCACGCAGGGGAAGAATAAATTTGCTGCTGTTCATTTGGATTAATTTTTTAAAAATGGATGGATTCGTTACATAGCAGCAGCAGGAATCATCGCCAGGGAATGAAGCAAAAGCACATAGTTTATGCGCTTGTCATAAAATATCTTGGTTGGATAATCCGGGATCATGTCTGTTTGTAAAGACAAAGCAGCGCAAAAAAAGTACTGTAACCCGAAAATAGAATATGATTCGTCGTGACATAATGGACCATTGCGGCAGCATTGGGTAAATGCAATTTTTTCAAAATGTTGTGCCGGTGAACCTCGACTGTCCGAAAAGACAGCGATATTTTTTGAGCGATTTCGCGGGAGGAATCTCCCTGGCAGACCATTTGCATGACCTGCAGTTCCCGAAAAGTCAGGGAGTTGATTTCAGGATTTTTTACATCGCCGAGCTCTTCTGCCGCAATCATATCGCGCACGTCATAGCTGACAAGGAGCTCTCCGGCATGCACCTTTCGGATCCCTTCTTCTATCTCCTCGCGGGAAGAATTTTTGGACATATATCCGCGTGCACCGGCTTTAAGCATTTTCCGGACATATACCGGTTCGCTGTGCATGGATAACCCGATCACTTTCACTTCCGGCAAAAGCTTCCAGATCTTTTCTGTCACTTCTATCCCGGAAACCGGCATCATGGAAATATCCATGAGTACGATATTGGGTAATAGATCATTGGCAAGTGTAATGGCTTCTTCACCATTCCCTGTTGCGGCTACAACCAGGAATCCCGGCGTTTCATTTAAAATCAGAGTCCAGATCTCCCGGACCATCTGATGGTCTTCCACGATCATGATGCGTATGGATGACATAGAACGGCATTTACAAAATGATTGATCTTGTATTCTCTTGTGCAGGAAAGAAATGCAGCAAAAATGATTGAATGATCTTAATTCCAGGGAAAGTCCCGTTAACCTTTCCGTATTCCTTTTGTAAATATAATGCGAAATTTAAAATATAAATAAAATTGATTTGACTTAGTTATCACCGTTAGCGGTTCGAATAACAAATAGAATTCCCAGAAACCATAATCTTTGCAAAAATTAAATGATCTAAATTTATTTAATTAAAAAAATCTTATGAAATTTTCAAAACTGCTATTCGGAAAAGATTTACATGATTTGTCCATTACGGATATCGAATCATTTTTTTCGGAAGCCAAAGAAGAAAGCAACATCCTCGAATTTAAATCAGGTCGTGTTCGTGAAAATGGGAATATTGCAGAAAATGAAAAAGCTGTTTTGCGAACGATCTGCGGTTTTCTGAATTCGGAGGGAGGATTATTGATCTGGGGTTCGCCGGTTTCATCAAATGAAGATGGGAAAGATATTTGCGTGGGTAGCCTGGAAGCAGTCGCTGTACATTATCAAAAGGATCAGATCATGGCTATGATAGCCAACCGGGTCATTCCTTCTCCACAGGGAATTTCATTTTGTGCTTTACCATCAGCAGATAAATTTGTTTATCTTTTTGATGTACCGCGAAGCGAATATTCACCCCACCAATTCCAGGATAAATATTTTATGAGGATGGATGGTCAGACGAAAGCCGCCCCGCATCACTATGTTGAGGCTTTGTTCAAGAAATTATCCTTTCCCAATCTGGAGGCCTATTTAAAACTCGAAAATTATTATCATGAATATAATGATCGGGCAATTCTCGATTGTTCAGTGGTTTTCAGAAATCAGACTCCCTATCAAAATGATTTTAATCTTCATTACCGTGTCTTTAGTTCACATGGAACTATCGTTCGATCCGCTGATGATTACGAAGAAGCTGCTATACAGGAAAATCCTAAAAACCCCGGGGATTATATTAAAGCAAAAGTTGCAGATGTCATTTATTACGGCAACTGGATCGATGACTGGTTTACGATCGTACTGTCAAGAACCATGCTGCATCAGGCAAATTATCACCTGCATGTCAGGCTTCAGTTTGGCGCAAAATATTCCCCCATGAAAATATGCCATTATGATATCGTCATCGGCGAAACGATGATGGATAACTTGCAGCAGCATATCATTCTAATGGAAGAAAACAGGTTTTTCAACATTCACGAAGAGTCAATGGGGACGACTGATGCAGAAAGATTAAAAAAGACACTTGGGCGATAAAGAAGTATTCATACAGACTGCATATAACGTTCATATATAACCGGACAAATATTTTTCTTTTGCGTGATACATATTTACACTTAGTTTTTTTAAGAATTTATCTGTACGTGAAGCGCTGCACGAAATTTTATTTTATATTACACCAAACTACTTTTATTCCTACCTCTGTAGCATTCCAATAGCAATATTTGGTTATCAAATTAACTTTCATGGAACCTGATTTGGATTCAGCGGGGATCGTGCGGTTTAGCGTAACCCATGCATTTTCTTCTATCTATTCCGGACCGGTATTGCGGGGAGGAAAGGTGATGACACTATCCGGCAACGTTGGCGCCATTACGCACCAGCAATTGCAGGCCGAAGGATTTTCGCTTTCATTAAACATGTATCATTTTGTGCAGCCGCAAACCATTGCGGGAAAATCCGAAGAAGGTTTGATGATCTCTTTTGTCGCACTGAAAAATAATATCCGTTATGTTATTGAAGGCATCGGTGCGTTATATCTCAAGGCGGGTCAGTTCGCTATTTTTCGCGGAGGAAAAAAAGAAATTCTGGCGACCGTAGAAAAAGAAACGCAGGGTTTTGAAATATCCTGGTCATCAGAGATCATCCGGCATACCATTCCCTTTTTTCCATTTCTCAAACCCTTTATTGAAAAGCCGTTGAGCCCCGGGTTATTCTATCTCGGCAAACCTGCGACAGAAGCCAGTTACCGGACACTCCATATTATTCATGAACTGTTGCACAATCCTTATGATGAGGAAGTGTCGATTCTTTTTTATGAACATAAAGCGCGGGAATTACTCATGAGCCTGCTTGTTGATAAAAAAAAGAAACCCGCACGCAAACAAAAACTCACCCGCGAGGAAGAAGAAAAAATAAAAGCTATCGGGGAGTTAATCGCCAAACAGATCAACAATAAGTTCCCCATAGCAGTACTTGCACGTAAGGCCGGAATGAATGAAATGAAATTGAAAACAGCGTTCAAGGAAATTTTTGGCATGGCCATTTTTGAATACCAGCTTGCAGCCAGAATGGAAGAAGCGCACCGGTTGATCCTGGAAACAGATATGACGACCAAAGCCATCGCGATAAAAGTCGGTTACCGCCATACCACCAGTTTTATTTCCAAGTTCAGCGAACATTTTGGATATCCTCCCGGGAAAATCCAACCCTGATTTTTACCAATTGCCAATATCCTTTTTCCGCTTGCCAATAGGTTTGATTTGGAATCCGTATATAGCATATCCCAACTTTGCCATTCAACTCCCGGATCATGCAAGTGCTTTTCATCAAGAAGAATATTTCTCTTATTTCATCCCTATTACTCATTTTACTTTTTGTGTATGCGGCCACGAGTAAACTGCTCGATTACCAGAAGTTTCGGGTGGAAATTGGTCAGTCTCCGATTCTTACCGCAATTGCCAGCTGGATCGCGTGGTTGGTGCCCGCGACAGAGATAGGAATTTCGGTCTTGCTTGCATACTCACGGTCACGCCTGGCCGCATTGTATGCTTCCTTTAGTTTGATGGTCATGTTCACGACTTATATCATAGCCATATTAAAATTCAGTGACTATATACCCTGCTCCTGCGGAGGAATTTTGCAAAACATGCAATGGCCGGAACACCTAATATTCAATATTGTTTTCGTGTTGATCGCTTTTGCAGGAATTATGTTGTACGACAAACCAGTCAATCGTAAAAATATTTTATTGCAATAAAACAGGAGAAGCTGAAAACCTGTAAAAGAGTAAGCGCCATTTTCAAAACTTTTAAAAATAGAATTATGAAAAAAACAAAATTGCTCATTATTGCCGCATTTGTGCTGGCGATAGGAAGCGCCTTCACTACCAAAAATATCCATCCCGCTTTTACCGCGGTGCTTAAGGCCAATCCATCTTCGCATTTACCCTGTACCTCGGCTACAGCTACCTGTGGCTCAGGTTCTGCAGTTTGTTCGGATGGTTCGGGAAACGATTTTTATGATACGAATGACACTGGTTGTATTACACCACTCCAACATTCCTGATGTTATGACTGGCAGGTGGAATCACTTGCCAGCCTTTTTAAAAGGATAATTTATATTTTATATCCGACTGGCTGGAATTTTTATGAAATACAAGTTGCTTCAAAATATTAAAGTGTAATGCGAAAAAAATTAATTACTAGTCTGATATGTTTTGCCGGCAGCATTTTGCTGGTTGTCGCCTTGTATTTTTCGTCCGATAAACTGAATCATCGTCCCAATGGTTTTGTCCGGTTGTTTCCCCCGCACAAAATTTATCCACTTCATATTTTTGATTTAGGCTATAACTCCTATTATATTGCCGGAGCAACGATAGATAAAATTTACTTCGGGAATTATACCACGTTCAATTATATTTTAACAGCGGGCTATTCCTTAACAGACACCAGTTCGGTATACCTTAGTTTTCCACCTGACGCAAAAATGGTAAGGGGCTCCTCCAGGATAAAAATAGATTCCCCGGCAATTTATGTAAGCGACGGGAGAATTCCTGTTCTCTATGGCGCTGCGTTCTCCGATCTTCATCTAAAAAAATTAGCACACGACACAACGGTTTATTTTCTTGATGCAAAACCAATCTCGGGTTCATCGATGATACTTCGGGTTTTTGATCGCCACCTCCACGAATCAATTTTAGCGAAAGAAAATTTTGAAGGGGACAGACTATTTTACGGGCCAGGCATTTTAAAAAAGCAAACTGAAGGACTTTTTTCAACAGATGGAATTTTGAATTCACTGTATAAAAATAATCATGTGCTGTATACTTATTTTTACCGCAATCAATTTATTTGCATGGACACAAACCTGAACATAATTTATTATGGCAGATCCATTGATACCGTAAGCACAGCTCAGCTCCATGTATCAAAAGTAACATCCACAGGAATCACCACACTTGCCTCACCACCCATCACCGTTAACAAGCATTGCTGCCTGAATGAAAAATGGATTCTGATCCATTCCTTATTAAAAGCAAATAATGAAGATGGAAAAGAATTTGATAAGTGCTCTGTCATTGATGCGTACACCTTAGCAGATGGAAAATATCGTTTTAGTTTTTATTTACCAGATTTTAAAGGTAATAAAATCACTGATTTTAGGATAGCCAAAAACATACTTATCGTTCTGTATAGTAATTACGTATATACATGGCTCATCAATTTCTGATGGCAGGTTCATTTTTTGGATCGCTGATCACAATAACCTGCATTTCTTTTTCACCATTCTCCAGGTACAATCCGTTTTTTTTTAATTCCCGTTTCAGGTCCTCAAAATCTGTGAATACGCAATTTAGGGTTAGATCGATATTACCCCTTATTCCTGTTTCATCAACAAATAAAGGTTCATGCTGATGCATATTCCAGATAAATTCAATGACGGTCGAAACTGGCTGATTCTTAAGAATCATCGCGACTTCAGAACCATCCCTGACCGGTCTTTCTCCCTTAGTTCGCAAGGATACCCGGGCTTTTTCAGTTGTAACAAGACGCCAGTAGGGCATCAGTCTTCTTTCTATGCGGACATCATATCCAAAATAATCTTTGAGTTCAGCCCGCATGATCTCCTGCATCTTATTTTTGTTTGCCTTTGAGGAAGGAACTACCAGATTAAAACAAAAAAGATTTTTTCCGTTGTCGTAGTCGAATGCGAACAAGGAAGTATCCTCCACTTCCAGAATTGGCCCGCTGGTCCACCATTTGCCGTAGTCGGGGTTCCAGGGGCAAAACCATGCGATCGTATCGCCGTATGCTGTTTCGTAAAGGCGGCCGAGCGAAGAGTTAGTGGCAAGGATACTATTGGGTTTAAAAAACCCGAGTGGTTCTGTACCTTCAATCGCTCCACCGTTTGTAATAGCTCCTTTTTGCCTCCTGGTTA
>JAJPJP010000070.1 GCA_021324175.1 Chitinophagia bacterium | reverse complement strand
TTTAAAATAGTTGAAGATCATGTTTTGAGGTTTAAAAACTGCCCGCAGCCCACTAAAAGCCCAATGTCAGATTCGTTGCAATCAGGAATTTACATGTGGGCCTTTCCAGCCTTTCTTTTTGTCAGCCGGCCAAGGCGTTCTCCCATTAAGAGGTGCTGGTAGGCACCGTTACCTGCTGCTTTGGGTGCATCTAGCGTAAATTGGACTTTGTTTTGAAACAACATAATAAAATCTGAGCCGCCAAACAAAAAGTAGCCTAACATGTCGCCCTTCTTTACTTTGGCACCGACTTTAATATTGTCCATAAAATTTACTGACCCAACGGTTGCCATCCCGATGGGTAATAAAGCCACCAGTCCATATTCATCAGTTTCCAAAATTACAAGGCCCCGTGTTTCCAACATTTGCCAATCTGGAGCAGATGGGTTGAATGCGTATCGTTTTTCGGTGCTGTTCCATGAAAGATGACCCCCTGTTGGGTTAATTCCCTGAATCAATCGAGCTTCCTTTATTACTCCGCCCGTCGGAAAATGATAGCGGTGATAGTCGTTTACATTCAAAAACGAATGTGTCAATGCCCCGTTAGCAAATGAATCCTTGTATTGGCTGTTGTCCAGCAATTCTTCAATTGATTTTATATTTGCCGATTTAACGGCAACACCTTTAGCGTCAACAATGTTTGAATTGCCGTCAATTGCCCAAGTGCCCTGTGGCTCAGCATCGGCAAAGGAACAGACAACTGAGTTGTCGTCAGGCGATGCAATAGGTCTTGCTGCGGGTGACCTCAATTGTCTTGCAAAAAACTGGTTAAATGTCTTCCAGTTGGATGGGCTTTCGTACCAGTTCTTTTGTAACCCGAATGCGGTATCCTTTAGTACGATTTGATAGTAGCTGTCATTCCATGATGAATCAGAATCAAGATATCTTCTCCACGAATTATTGAATGTTGTTAACCAGGAAGCGAAGGGTTTAGAATATTCGACCGCGTTATTGTAACACCCATTACTTTCCAGTTGGGCCATTGGTTGATCAATCGGAAAATAAAAGGCACACAATGCAGTAATGATGTTGCTAAATACCGATGGATGTTGCGAATCCCTCACCAAAGTCCACGGAACTGATTTTTCCATTTTAGAGATGTATGCATAATAAGCGTCAAGCGATTGAGCAGGATTTGTTGCAGTATCCGGATTTAGTTGTTTTGCTTTTTCAATAGAAGCAACCAGCAAAGATTTTAAAGTCGAGTCTTTTTCGACCGCTTCCATGAGTTCTTTTGCGGCGGCACCGTAAGTAGCCGTCGTTTCAACCTGACTAATTTTATTTTGACAAGATGAAAATAGAATGGTAATAAAAATCAAATATTTTAAGCTGAGATGTGTAATGTTTTTCCCATTCATAGTACTTAGTTTTAGTTGTATTAGGTTGTCGTCTTACAGCGCGCCTGCGTGCACTACCCGGACGAAAGATCCCTGCCATAAAGTTGGCATTTCATATCCGCCGGCCGAAGCAAAATCTGATTTAAGATTCTGAAGTTACAAAAACCATCCAACAGAATATTGGCGAGTAAATCGCGGCTTTGCGTTTTAACCGTATGACGGCAAAAACAATATTGTGGCGAAATTATCCGGCCGGGCTGGTCCGGACAAGGCCCGAACGATTCCTCCTTGACCTTTTTATTTTCCTTTGTGACAAGCCGGACGATGTGTTTGGGAAATTAATGCGCTATTGCCCCAAGGATTGTCGCATTATCCCCGCACGAGTCCGGTCTGGCGCCTTACATTTGGAGAAACAACTGATTTAGTTATGCGAAAGTTGCTCATGAAAATGTCGATGTCGGTCGACGGCTTTGTTTCGGGTCCCCATGGAGAGACCGACTGGGTCTTCAAAACCGGCGATGAGGCGTCGAAGGCCTGGGCCGTCAGGCAATCCTGGGATGCGGGGCTGATTATCATGGGCAGGAAGTCGTTTGAGATGATGGCGCCGTACTGGCCGACTTCGAGCGATGCCTTTGCCGCGCCCATGAATGAAATACCGAAGGCTGTCTTTACCAAAAAGGGATTTAAGGGCATCGATCCCGGGCATGCGCTGTCGCCTGCCGAAGCTTCCTGGGCAGAGGCACGGATCTTTGACGGCGATCTTGCTGAGGGGATCAGTGAACTTAAGTCCGAAGGAGGCAAACCGATCGCTGCCATTGGCGGCGCGGGATTCATGCGCAGCCTGATGGCGACAGGGCTTATCGACGAATTCCGCCTGGTTATTCATCCGGTTGTATTGGGATCCGGACTGCCGATCTTCGATGGTCTTGCACAGCCACTCTACCTGAAACTGGTTGATGTCAAGTCTTTTCCGAAAGGAGTCATTGTACACACTTATAGCCCATAAGGTTAAGGTCCGACCGTGCCAGTCTTGACTTCGCCTGCCCGCTGGTAATTCGCGAAAATCACACCGCTGGGCGTAACCGTGCTTTCTGTTACCGCAAATGCTGCCGGGATCGCGCCCTCAAATAACTTTTTCCCTGTCCCAAGAGTCACCGGAAAAATTTTGAGCCAGAGTTCATCCACCAAATCATTTTTCATTAGTAGCTCGACGAGTTTGCTGCTGCCCCAAATCTTGAGGTCAGAACCTGCTGAGTTTTTTATTTTCTCGATTTCTGCCAGGCTTTTGAGGAAAACCGAGTTTTTCCAATCTGACTTTTCCATGGTGTTGCTCAGGACGTATTTTGTGACGTCATTGATACCTGGCCAATGGTCTGCATGTAAGGGCCAAAATCCGGCAAAAATCTCAAACGTTTTTCTGCCAAGGAGAAGATCAGCAGGCTTCAATTGTTTTTCTATGAGCTTACCAGAAACTCCATCATTATAAGACGCCGTCCAACCGCCATATTTAAAATTGCCTGATGTATCTTCCTCAGGGCCGCCAGGCGCCTGTATTACTCCATCCAGACTAATAAATTCTGTCACGATAATTTTTCTCATATTAATTCACCTCCTTTTATGACTCATTTTTTACAAGCTTTTTCTACAGTTGATTTTACTGCTATTCATACTGTAGATAGAAACCTCATTTTTTATTGTCGTTGTTTTAAAGTTGGCAACAAAGTTTCCAGGTAATTCAGTGTCATCGTAAAGCCTTCCTTGAACCCCATTTCGATCAACTTCTCCAAGTCGGCAAGCGCTTGATGTTTGATCGTAATACTAACTGTTGTCGTTCCGTTTTGTTCGCTGAAAGTCAAATCCCAATCTGAGCTCGGCCATTCAGTATTAATGTTTTCATCTTTGTCTGCAAAAGAAGAATGGACTTTGAAATTGGTCGTTGGACTGATGGAAGTAAATTCCTGGACCGACCAATGCTCTTGACCTTCCGGGCCCACCATCGCGTAAAATCTTCTGCCACCGACCTTAAAATCCATAAATTTTGTTTTTGATTTCCAGGGTTTTGGCGCCCACCATTGGTCAAGGATTTCTTTTTTGGTGAATGCGTCCCATACCAGCGGAAGGTCCGCGGCAAATTCTCTATTTACGAATACCGTCTTTGTCGGTTTGTCAACGGTAAATTCAAAAAGCAAATTATCTGTCATTGTTTTTGTTTTTTAATTGTTGATAATACGTTGTCTAATTGATTAAATCGGGTCTCCCATATTTTTCTGAATTGGTTTAACCATAGATCAATCTCTTTCATTTTTTCAATTTCGAGTGAGTAATAAATTTCCCTGCCCCGCTGTTCCTGTTTTACCAGTTCGCATTCTGTGAGTATGCGAAGATGTTTGGAAACCGACTGTCGGGTGGTATTGAAGTTGCCGGCGATGGCATTCGGCGTCATAGCCTGCAACGCAATTAAGGTAAGAATTGCCCGCCTTTTCGGGTCAGCTATTGCCTGGAATATATCTCTTCGCATCTTATTTAATTTCTTTTCGAAACCATTCGGTTGCAAATATATGTGCAACTATTCGGTTTCGCAAATTTTTTTTGATAAAAAAGAAATTAGTCGGATTCGTCGCCTCCAAGGCATTCCATTATGATATGAGGTTTGCGGCTTCCAAATCAGGCGGGCGGGGGATGTTTCCTATATATTTAGGAGCAATAAGAGACTGAAAATGAACCAATAAGCCGAACTTAATCCGGGACTATCTAACTATTCTGCAGTTAGATGAAGAAAAATGGCTGGAATAAATATTTGCCAGGGCGTCAGATTGACTAGAGGGGTTCTCGTTTTGGACCCATTAGATTTGGCAATCGCTTTTGGGGATAATTCTTCGACGTTGAGAATCAGTGATGCCGAGGAATTTGTCAAATACAGCCACGCTGATCATTTCTGCTGTTCATGAGATCAGTTGCCTGTTGCTCTTGGCTTATCGCCCAACTCGCGAATATCCTTTACGCCCATTAATGGTCGCACTTCAATAGCCATCTCGCCGGCTTTTACCATCGGGCAGGTTTCTGCGATCGAAGCTGCGTCTTGCAGGTCTCTTGCGTCAATAATCATGATACCGCTAATGCCTTCCTTGGCTTCAATGAAGGGTCCATCGGAAAGTACATGATCAATGTCCACGTAGGCGCCCTTGATTTCCAAAACGTCGCCGGAGACATAATTGCCATTTTGCACCAGGGATTTCACCCAGTTGTCAATTTCCCTGATCTCGTCATATCTTTCTTCTTCGTTCCATTTCCTGAGCTCTTTAAGATCCTGGCGAATGAGAAGTAAGAATTTTTCCATGAACTCGTCTTGTTAACATCGAAGCATCCGGGGTTGGACCCTGAAACCGTCAATTTTCTTTATTATGGCCCGGATACCCAATTCCAGCCCCGAAAAAACATTCAATCGATGTTATTTTGCCGTTGGCGAAAGTATAATACTCGGTGTTGTGAACAATCTTGTTATCGGTCGTGGTGATGTTGTAAATGGCGAAGGCACAGTTGGCCCTGACCATGATTTTAGCGAATTCAACTTTCTTGAAAAATTTCGACGTCGGAAAGCATTTCTCTTTATATGCTGCCAGGGAGATGTGATCGTCGCCGGCCGGGCTGGTAAATGTAAAATCATCCGAAAATTGGCTTGCGACGGTGTTCCAGTCTTTCTTTTCAAAACCCATAAGATAAGATCTGATAAGCTTCTCTTCATCCTGAGCCTTGGCAATTAATACCGACCCGCAAACCATGATCGACAAAAAAATCAGTTTCATATAAAGTTTTAAGTAAGTAAGACAAACAGGATTTGGTTTTCCGTACAGGCAGGAGAAGTTTTTTTTTAGGTTTAGGGTTTCTGTCAATTTATATTTCTTAAAGTGACATTTTTTATAGCTGATAATGTTACAGATATATTAGCGTAAATACTTGATTATACATTTGATGATAAATCAAAAGTGTAACATCAAGAACTATAAATCCTGTAACATCATGAGGTATAAATTGACA
>JAJPJP010000379.1 GCA_021324175.1 Chitinophagia bacterium | reverse complement strand
GTCCAGCTCGAAGAATTCAGAAATGCCGTACTGAACAACACTTCTCCGGTCGTTTCTGCAATTGATGGCCTTCGGGCGATGGAGACGGCCTACCTGGTTCTTCAAAAGATAAAGCTCAACCATTAACCTTTTACCTGACGATTGATGGCAGGCGCAAGAAAAATTCACATTTTCTGGTACATCCTGAGCGACTACCTGGCTGCGATCATCACGTGGATCATCCTTTATTTTACCAGGCGAAACCTGCTGGGCGAGGCCATCTTCGTTGATCGGGGGCTCTACCTGAATGATCGTTTCTGGCTGGGGATTTTCATCATCCCGATCGGCTGGTTAATGTTGTACACACTGGTGGGATCCTATCGTTCGTTGTACAAAAAATCCAGGCTAAAGGAAATTACCGTAACCTTTATCTGCAGCCTGCTGGGCTGCACCATCCTGTTTTTTTTAATTTTTATCAATGACCCGCAGACCGACTACCGCTATTATTACAAAAGCTACCTCGCCTTTCTGGCGGCGCAATTTGTTCTGACGGTATCGGGAAGGCAGGCTTTGCTTGCTGCCGTCAAAGCGCAACTTGAAAGAGGCAAAGTGCGATTCAATACGATCCTGGTCGGCAGCAATCCTGTGGCTTCAGCAATTTTCCATGATACAAATGAGGGACTTAAATCCATCGGGTATCATTATATCGGCTATATCGCCACCGGGCACCGGGAAGACAACGGCATCAATCGCCTTCTTCCCCAGGTCGGCAGCATTGACCAGATCGAAACGGTGATCGATGCCACAAAGACGGAACTGGTCGTTATTGCCATGGAAAAAAAGGAAAAAGAACAGGTAGAAAGAATCGTCGAAAGGCTGAGCCAGAAAGACGTGGAAATAAAAATAGTTCCTGATATCCTCGACATTCTTTCCGGCTCCGTCAAGACCAGCGTGGTGTTCGGAGCCATGTTGTCGGATATCCAAACTTCGCTGATACCCGACTGGCAGCAAAATATCAAACGACTAATCGATATTGTGATTTCAGTCACAGGAGGGATATTATTCTCGCCGCTGATCCTGTACACCATGGTCCGCGTGAAACTGTCCTCACCTGGGCCCGTGATTTATTCGCAGGAAAGAATCGGCTACCGGGGTCGCAGGTTTTTTATCTACAAGTTTCGCTCCATGTACAAGGATGCTGAAAAAAACGGACCTGCGCTTTCTTCGCTCACTGACGAGCGCATTACAAGCTGGGGCAAAAAAATGCGAAAGTGGCGGATAGACGAGTTGCCCCAGTTCTGGAACATTATCAAGGGAGAAATGAGCCTGGTTGGTCCGCGGCCTGAGCGCCAGTTTTATGTTGAAAAAATTCTTCGCACAACGCCCTATTTCCGGTACCTGCTTAAAGTGAAGCCCGGGCTGACTTCATGGGGAATGGTGCAGTATGGATATGCAGAAAACGTCGAGGAAATGATCGAACGGATGAAATTCGACCTGGTTTATATTGAGAACATTTCGCTTGCACTCGATTTCAAAATCATGGTCCATACGATGCGGATAATTTTTTCCGGCAAGGGACGCTAGTGATCGTCTTTGGCGAAGTACCGGTTTCAGCCCGGGGGAATCTGTCTCAAAAAGCTAATTTTGATAAAACAGGCATTATTGAAAAGGTTTGCATTTGTTTTCGTCTGTGTCTTGCCGTTATTTGGGCTGAGCCAGGAACCATACTGGCAGCAAACGGTCGACTACCGGATCAATGTGGCGCTGAACGACGCGGAAAACACCCTGGATGCTTTTGAAACGATTAATTATACCAATAACTCCCCCGATACGCTTCATTTTATATGGTTTCACCTTTGGCCCAATGCTTATAAAAATGACCGAACGGCATTTAGCGAACAGATGCTGCAAAATGGAAGGACGGCCTTTTATTTTTCAAACCGCTCTGACCGGGGCTATATCAATCATTTGGATTTCCGCGTCAACGGAATCGAGGCCGCCATGCAGGACCATCCGCTCTTCATTGATGTGGTGAAAATTATCCTGCCCGCACCGGTCGCTCCCGGTGGAAAAATTCAAATCACGACGCCATTTCACGAACAGCTGCCCCTAAATTTTTCGAGAGGCGGTCATGTCGGTCATTCCTACCAGGTAACGCAATGGTATCCCAAGCCGGCCGTCTATGACAGTCATGGGTGGCATGAAATGCCATACCTGGACCAGGGTGAATTTTATAGCGAGCTCGGAAGCTTTGCGGTGACAATTACCGTTCCCAAAAATTATGTTGTCGCTGCCACCGGCGATCTCCAAAACCAAACCGAACGCGAATGGCTTTTGAGCCGGGCCTCAACTCCTGCTGCTGCGCCGGAAACTGCAAAACCCGGCGTGAAGCCGGCTAATAAAATGAAGCGCCCGCTGCCAAAAAAAAATATAAAGGGCAAATCAGCGCAGCCCTTGCGGCAAGTCCCGGCGGCGGCATTTGCCCCTGGCGATACGGCCACAAAAACGCTCGTCTTTGTCCAGGACCGGGTACATGATTTTGCCTGGTTTGCAGATAAACGATTTATCGTCGCACACGATACCGTGACCCTGGCTTCGGGAAAAAGCGTAGACTGTTTTGCTTTTTTTCTGCCGGGCAAAAATCCGGCCTGGTCAAAAAGTATCCGTTATATGAAGGATGCCCTGCATTTTCGTTCATCGCTTATCGGAGAATACCCTTTTGACGTCGTCACCGCCGTTGAAGCAAAGACGCCATCGGAAGGAGGCATGGAATATCCAACCATCACGCTGATATCCGAAGGAATGGGTCCGAGAGAACTTGACTTTACGATTGAGCATGAATTGGGTCACAACTGGTTTTACGGCGTACTCGCTACCAACGAACGGCAGTTTCCCTGGATGGACGAGGGCATCAATACTTACTACGATTTGCGTTATTCCGCCTGGAAGTATCACGATAACTCGGGTGCAACGCACATCAAGCAGGGAGTAATTGGCAACAAACTGCCGGAGAATCTCGATGTACTGTTTACCAAGGTGCTGGAAAAAGAAAAGCTGGACCAGCCCATATCGACGAATTCCGCGGATTTTAACGCCATCAACTACAACCTCATCGCCTATACCAAGACCGCACTTTGGATGGAAAAGCTGGAAACCGATCTTGGCCGGCAGGTTTTTGACAGCGCCATGCGCGAATATTACCAGCGTTGGCAGTTCAGGCATCCCTACCCCGAAGATTTTCGAAAGGTGATGGAAGATGTCAGCGGCCGCAGCCTTACCGACGAATTTGCGCTTCTCGATAAAAAGGGTCCGCTGGTTCCATTCAATACGCATAAAAAAATCAAGCCGTCAATCCTGGTGAATCTCAATCACACCGATCAATTTTCTTATATCAATTTTTCACCGGCTTTTGGCACGAACCTTTATGATAAATTCATGGTCGGCGTCATGATCAAGGACTTTAATCTGCCGTCCCCGAATTTCAGGTTCACCTTAATCCCTCTTTACGCGACAGGAAGCAAACAATTCAACGGGATCGGGTCCCTGGGTTATACCTGGTGGACCGACGGTGTCTTTCAGAATATCCACCTGGCGACCGGTCTGTCCCGCTTTTCATCCTTGTCGGGAGAAGACAGCAGCGGCAACACGATATTTGGTGGCTTCTACAAAATCAGCCCCTCGATCCGGTTCACCCTGAAAAATAATGACCCGCGAAGCTCCCTGGAAAAATGGGTGGAATTCAAAACATTTTTGATCGGCGAAAAAGGATTTAATTATGTCTTGAAAAAAGCTGACTCCAACTATTATCCCGTGACGCAGACCTACGCATTCCGCTATCTCAATCAGCTCACTTTTGATATCGAAGATTATCGCGTGTTATATCCGTATCACGTACAGCTGCAGCTGCAACAGACCAGCCAGTTTTATCGGCTGAATTTTACGACCAATTACTTTTTCAATTATGCATCCGGCGGCGGGATGTCGGCCCGCTTTTTTGCAGCGAAGTTTGGGTTTTTAGGCAGCCAGACTCCTTTCAGCCAGTTCGAAACAGAAAGGTTTCAGCCAAAGCTTACGGCCACGAGGGGTGACGAAGACTATACCTACGAGAATTATTTTATCGGCCGCAATGAATCTACGGGGTTCGCAAGCCAGCAAATCATGATGAAGGACGGCGGGCTGAAACTACGAACCGACCTTTTTACGGACCTCCAGGGACGTTCCGATAATTGGGTGTCATCGATCAACCTGAATACGACGCTGCCACCGTCCCTGGTTCCAAAACAGTTGCCGCTCAGGATTTTTTTTGACGTCGGGTCTTATGCGGATGCATGGGGAAGCAACCCGCCGACGGCAAAATTTCTCTACGTTGCCGGCCTGCAACTTTCGCTGCTGGATAACCTGATCAATATTTACGCACCGCTCCTGTACAGCAGCGACTTCAGGAATGACCTGAAATCGGTGCCGGAAGAAAACACGTTCTGGAAAAAAATTTCGTTCAGCATCGATATTCAAAATTTCAGGTCCAGGAAAATAACAGGGAACCTTCCGCTATGACATGACCATGAACAGTCAAATCCGTTATATCCGGCACAATAAGATTGACAAATCGAAATGGGATGCCGCCATCAGCAGCGCGTCTAACGGTCTCATCTATGCGTACTCATTCTATCTTGACTTCATGGCCAAAAACTGGGATGCGCTGGTTCTTGATGACTATCGGTCAGTCATGCCCCTGACATGGAATAAAAAATTCGGGATCCATTATCTCTACCAGCCACCATTTACCGCATCGCTGGGCGTTTTCGGCGATAATTCCCTTCCTGGCCTGGCAGAGGAATTCATCCGGGCAATTCCTAAAAAGTTCAAGCTGATTGAAATTGCGCTGAATGCGGCCAATCAGGTTCAGTCGCCCGGGCATCAAGTAACCCTGCGAAACAACTTCGTGCTGCCGCTTTCACCGGGTTACCCGTCGCTGGCAACTGGTTACAGGGAAAATATCCGCAGGAACATCCGGAAAGCCGAGCAACTCGGATGCATCGCAAAAAAAGGCATTGCGATTCATGCCGTCATCGACCTGGCAAAGCTGATCCTCGCAAGGGTTTCCAATATCAGGGAGCCGGACTATGCAAATCTGTCAAAACTCTATCATTTTTTGGAACCCCGGGGCGACGCGGAAACCTGGGGCGTGTTTTCGGCATCCGGAGAGCTCCTGGCTTCCTGCCTCTATTTTTTTTCACACCGGCGGGCATACTACATATTAGTGGGCAACCATCCAAATGGAAGAACGCTCGGCGCATCGCATTACCTGATCGATTGCTTTATACGCGATCGCGCGGGCCAGGACCTTTTACTGGATTTTGAAGGATCGGATATTCGCAATCTTGCCTTCTTTTATGCGAGTTTCGGCGCGGTGCAGGAGAATTATCCATTTCTGAAAATCAATCGCCTTCCCTTTTGGATTCGCTGGACGAAGTCATAAGCGGAGCCCGTCGAGAAAGTCAATCATTCTTTCCGCGATGACAAGGTCCTCCGGCTGCGTGATTTTGATGTTGCTCTTCTCCCCTTCGACGAGGTTCAGGTGAATCCCGGCATGTTCGGCCACTCCGGCTTCATCGGTAAATCCCGAATCAGGGGCCCGGTTGAAAGCATCGCGAAGCTGATCGCTATAAAATGTCTGGGGAGTTTGAATGATGCAAATTTTTTGGCGATCAAGGATGGTTGTTCCACCGGTTTGTTCTATCCTCAAGGAATCGACAGGCCTGGTGAAGGGGATTGCATTTCCATGCGCGATCGTTTCGTCGTAGCAACGGCGAATCAGCCTCGTGCTGAGAAGGCAGCGAACTCCGTCATGCACAAACACGACAGACGGATCGGCAACCATCCGGAGGCCATTCCAAACGGAATGGAAACGCGTCTCACCGCCACGCGCGATCACCACGCGCTCCGCATCATCGAGCATGCCCAGGGCCTCGCTCCCTTCAAGGATTTGATCTTCCTGCAGGACCAGGATCACCTCGAGATCCGCATAGGCTTTAAGAAAGGCATCCAGCGTATACCAAATCATCGGCTTACCCCTTAAGGGCAGAAATTGCTTTGGCTTTCCTCCTCCCATACGCGTCCCCGTTCCTGCAGCCACTATGATCGCATATTTTTTCACCTTTTGCTCATATTTACCTGTAAATGTCAATGATCGCGCTACCATGATTGCTTCTCGAACCCCGGTACATACCCTGGCTGTTGAATTGCATTGCCACATGTCCTGCTGCGTCCACACCGATCATTCCGCCCTCTCCGCCGAGTGCAACCAGTTTTTTATTGACGACGATCGACATGGCCTCGTCAAGGGAGCATCCCCGGTACTCCATGAGGCAACTGACGTCATAGGCTGCCACGGCCCGAATAAATAGCTCACCGTGACCAGTACACGAAATGGCGCAGGTATCATTTTTAGCATAGGTGCCGCAGCCGATCAGCGGTGTGTCGCCGATCCTGCCGTAAAGTTTGTTGGTCATCCCGCCGGTGCTCGTGGCCGCCGCCAGGTTTCCATGGGAATCACAGGCGACGGCGCCCACGGTGCCAAATTTTCTATCTCCCGTCGCGGCGTCGCCTCCCGCGCCTCCCGGGGCAGAGTGGTCCAGTGCATAGTCACCGGAATGGCTGATTGCTTTCCATTGATCGTATCTGAATTGAGAAAAAAAATAATCGTCCGGTTCGAAGGGCACATCCTGTAATTTCGCAAATTCAGAAGCGCCTTCGCCACTCAAAAAAACATGCTCGCTGCTTTCCATGACTTTCCAGGCCAGTTCGATCGGGTTTCTGACATTGCGAACGGCTGCAACGGCCCCGGCCTTTTGGGTCTTTCCGTCCATGATCGCCGCATCCATCTCATGTTCTCCTTTATTGGTGAAAACTGAACCTCTCCCGGCATTGAACAACGGATCGTTTTCCAGGCAGATGACGGATGCCTTTGCCGCGTTGACCGCACTCCCGCCCTGTTGAAGAACTTCAAAGCCGGCGTCCAGGGCTGCCCCGAGGCTGCGGCGATGAGCCTGCTCGCGTTCCGGGGTCATCTGGTCCCTCAGAATAGTCCCTGCGCCGCCATGTACGGCGATTGAAAATGTACTCATATCAATAGTGGATCGAAAATAGAACATTATCCATGAATAGACGGGAAGAGGCTCTTCGCGGTTGATCAGCTCCTGCAATGCCTAAACTGAGGCGAGTGCCCTTGGCATGATATCCAGTTTCTCCAGCGTTTTTTTCAGATATTCCAAATCGCCCGGGTTATTGTAGACCTGGTAAGATATTCGCAGGTAGACTGAATTCCCGTCCTGCATGACGGGGATTTCAATTCGATGATCATGAATCAGTGCTTCTTTCAATTTTAATGGATCCTTTGTCGAAATAGGAATGCTGCACATTTGTCCGAGGAATTCCGGTGACACCCGGCAGATCGGCCTGGTGCCGAGCAGGTCACAGAAGATCGGGTATTGCTCAAGAATGGTCCTGCGGCAGGCGGCCTGGCGTTCAGGCATTCGGAAATCTTCGAAGAATTTGAGGATCGCCGGCACGGTCAGGTAGGCAGAAATGTCCCGCGTCCCCTGAATTTCATTTTCTTCCAAAAATTTTGGCTTTGTAGGGATGTCCGGTTCAAATCCCCAGCTGATCACCAGGGGTTCGATGCGGGGCTGGAATTTCTTGTCCACGTACAGAAAAGTGCAGCCCTTGGGACTCAGGAGCCATTTGTGCAGCGTGCCCGTGTAGACATCGGCGCCTATCTCGGTCACGTTAAGGGGAAAATGACCCGGGATATGTGCACCATCGATAATGGTCACAAGCCCCAGTTCCCTTGCCTTCGCGCATACTTCCTTCACCGGGAACCGCAGCGCCGTGGCACTCGTGCAATGACCCAAAAAGATGACGCGCGTCCGCTCGTTGCAGCCTTTCCAGAAATCATCCAGAAATTGTTCCCTGGTCAATAAGGGCAAGGAAATGGGCTGCCTGCGGAATACAAATCCTTTTTTCCTCGAATAGAATTCGAAAGTCTTGTCCATTGCGCCATATTCGTGATCCGTAGACAAAACCTCGTCGCCGGGTTTAAGATCCAGACTCCTGATCACCTGGTTAACCGCCGTGGTGGGATTCTGGATCATGAAAAAATCGTTGCGGTCGCAATGGAGAAAATCGGCCAATGCCGTTTTTGAAATCAAAAGCGCTTCCTCCCTTTTCTTGGAAATAAATTGAATAGGTTCAAATTCCAGTGCCCTTTGCCAGCGTTGATAATCTTCAAAAACTGGTCTTGGACATGATCCATAGGAGCCATGATTCAAAAAGACCACGTCAGGGTCAAGTAAAAATTCATTTTTGATATCGTTCATCAGTAATCCTATTTAATTTTCGGTCATACACGATGTGCATCAGGCGTCTTCAGGCCATTAACAGACCACACTCGTGCACCAATTTGTCCGCATTGATGGCAATGGTCCCTACCTCTTCACACACCAGGCCACCCGCAATATTGGCAATCTCCGCCATCAGGTGGGCGTTGCCTGACGCTGCATACACCAACGATGCGACTGCAATCACCGTATCGCCCGCGCCCGAGACATCAGCGACGTTTCTCACGTGAGACGGAATGATTCGCGCCTGTTTCCCATTATGATAAAAAACACCCTTTTCAGAAAGCGTAATCAGCGATATCCCATGCCGGAGCTTGCCGGCCAATTCGCTGTGAACATTTTTTAACGAAAGAAGATTGGCATCCTCCAATGACACGTTGAGTCCGTCCTGGACTTCTTTGACGTTCGGTTTGAATATATCCGCACCCCGATACGAAAAAAAATTTTGCTTTTTGGGATCAACCGCAATGACGATTTTGTTTTTTTTGGCAAGCGATATCGTCGCAGCGATAACCTTCTCGGTGAGCACGCCTTTGTTATAATCTTCCAGGATCAGGACCTGGGGTTTTTCTGCGCCGATGAATTTGGTGATGGCTTTTATTAGCCGCTGCTCGTCCCTGGCATTAAGATAACGGGTGGTCTCAGCATCTACCCGCAGCATCTGTTGATTTCGGCTGATGATCCTGGTTTTATTGGTCGTGATCCGCTCAGCGCTTTTGAGAAGATGGGTGATATCAATCCCATTTTTTGAAAGAAGTGCGCCAAGCAAAATCGCGTCTTCGTCATCACCGGTCACGGAAATCACGGAAACCCGCCGCGCAAGCGCCACGGAATTGAGCGCGACATTCCCGGCGCCACCGACCCGGTGCTCATTTTTATCAAGACTGACCACCGGAACAGGCGCTTCCGGTGAAATTCTTTCGACGTGACCCCACAAATAGGTGTCTAACATGACATCCCCTATGACGCCGACCCTGAGCTCGCTGATTTTTTTAAAAAGCCCCTCGATATTTTCCTGTAAAGCCATACAAGCTTTTTTGTCTGCCGGTCTCCCGGCGCAAAAGAAGAAATTGCAAATCAACTATTATGCCACGGAATCCACACCAGTTTATCCGGAACACCCCTCATGTTGCTTCCGCTTTTCTGTTTGCGACCGCAATATAATACAAAGGAAGGCCCAGGAGCGTGATGATCAATCCCGGCCAGGTATACTGCCGCTTGAACGTGATGAGCAGGATACAAAAACCCAGGCCCATGATGATGTAGAGTATCGGCAGTACGGGATATCCGAAAGCTTTATAGGGCCGCTCGGCATTCGGATTTCGCCTGCGCAGGACGAAAATGCCAAAGATGGTCAGCATGTAGAATACGACCACGATGAAAGATATCATGTCGAGAAGATCCCCGTATTTCCCGCTAAAGCTCCAAATGCAGGCAAAAATGCATTGCATCCACAGTGAAAATTGGGGAACTGCCCGATCATTGAGCACGCCTGCCTGGCGGAAAAACAATCTGTCCTTGGCCATCGTATAGTAGACGCGCGCGCCGGAAAGTATCAGGCCATTGTCACAGCCAAAAGTCGCGATCATAATCATGATCGCGATAATCTTGGTACCAATTCCTCCGAAGATCGCGTTCGATGCCGCCACGGCGACGCGATCCTTGTCCGCTGAGGCGATCTCGTGCAGCGGAAGCACCGCCGTATACATCACGTTTGCCGTCACATAAATGATGGTGACGATCAGGGTCCCGAGAAACAGGCTGAGGCCGATATTTCGTTTCGGATTGCGGATCTCTGCCGCAATGAACGTCACATTGTTCCAGGCATCGCTGCTGAAGATCGAGCCGACCATGGCCGCAGCCATGGCTCCCAGTGCAGCAGCCGTCACATAAGTTTCTATGCTTCCATCTTTGTTCAGCTGGTGAAGGCTCCACGCATTGGTCCAGTTGGCGTGCCAGACATCTCCTTTTGCCATGATCAGACCAAATATAATGAGGCCAAACAGGCTGAGTAGTTTGGTCAGGGTAAAAGTCGTCTGGATGAGTTTGCCCGTTTTAGTTCCCCGGGTATTGATATAGGTTAGGAGGACTATGATGCAAACGGAAAGCAGCTGGGCGTGGGAGATTTTAAATATGCCCAGATCGATCGCCACCAGGTCCTCGCTGAACCAGGGAATCAGGTATGCCGTGAATTTGGCAAATGCCACTGCAACTGCGGCGATCGTGGCCGTCTGGATGACAGCGAAAAAGCTCCATCCATACAGAAATGCGATTAAGGGATTATATGATTCCTTGAGGTAAACATACTGGCCGCCCGCCTTGGGAAACATCCCGCTGAGTTCGCCGTAACTGACCGCAGCGGTAATTGTCATAAAGCCCGTCAGAAGCCAAACTACAATCAGCCAGCCTGAACTGCCGACATGACGCAGGATATCGGCGCTTACTATAAAAATCCCCGACCCGATCATGGAGCCGGCGACGATCATCGTGGCATCAAGCAGGCTCAGCGTCGGTTTAAAAGCAGTAGTTTGTTCGGCCATAGATGTAAAATATCCATGAAAGATAATGAATCAATTTTAAAGGAGAAATCCGTGCGGCGATTGCCGGCAGCTAATTTTTCTTTTTGTATTGGGCGTTGAGACCGTTGATGAGGTCGTTGGTGATATTATAGGCGCTGTCGCGGTAATAAATGAAAGAAGACTGGTCATAGGCAAAAATGAACGCATAGTTTCTTTGCCCGTTATAGTCCTTCAGGAAGATTTCAATCTTTCTTTTGATATCGGTCATAATTTCACCCTGCGCTTTCGCCAGTTCGTCCGTCAGCGATTGTTTGCGGGCCTGAAAATTCTGTTCCATGCTCGCATATTCCTGCTGCGCCTGCTGATTTTCAGCCTGGGTCATGGAGGAGCCCTTTTGCTGCCATTCTGCAACTTTTTTTTGAAACTTGCTTTGCATGGAACTTAATTCTGAATTCATGACGCTTTCTTTCGTCTTGAGTTGATTTTCGCCATCTTTAAAATACTCGTAGTGCGCTTCGAGCGAATCCAATTCGAAATAGGCAATTCGAAAGGTTGAGGCCGATTGTTTTTCCGTAGCAACGGAAATTCGCTCGATTTGTTTGGTGTGGTTGAAAAACAGGAAGAACAACACGATGATCAGTAAGAGAGCAAGGACACTGAATATAGTAGAGATGTATTTCATTCGGACTTTTTTGCAAATTAAAGGCTTTGTCAATTACAAAAGTGTTAAAAACCGATTCATCGATCGTGATGAATTTTAGCCGCTTCCGTGAGCCTGCCGGCTGATTTGGAGGCGCCCCAACGGCTTTTTACTCAATTTTGTCCGGCTATTGTTACATTCGCAACATCATTTTTTCAACCGCATGCACCAGCTTTCTATTTGGGAAACTCAAAGTTTTTTCAGGCATCGTGACATCATCATCGTTGGCTCGGGATTCGTTGGTCTCTGGTCTGCCTACCATCTGAAGAAACGCTATCCCCGGAAAAAGATCCTGATGGTTGACGGCGGGTTGATACCCACCGGTGCGAGTACACGAAACGCGGGGTTTGCCTGTTTTGGAAGTGTCACGGAATTGATAGCGGACACGCTTCATCACGGTGAAGAACAGACGCTGGAGATCGTCGAAATGCGGTTCCGCGGCCTGGAAAAGATCAACGAAACGTTTTCAAATAAGCAAATCGGATTCGAAAGCTTCGGCGGATATGAACTGATTTCCGACTCCCAGCAGATTGAGCTGGGTGTGCTGCGAAGCAACATCGATTATCTGAACCGCAAGCTTCGGAAAATCGTCGGGACGCCGAAAGCATTCAGGCTCCATGATTCAGCAATCAAAGCGTTCGGATTTGCGGGCGTCAGTCACCTCATTGAAAATAAATTCGAGGCCCAGTTGCACCCCGGAAGGCTATGCCAGGCACTGCTGAAAAAAGTGCAATCCATGGGGGTCACCGTCCTTAGCAGCACAACGATTAAGAATTTTACGCATACGGATCAACCAATCAGGCTGGAAACTTCGCGCGGCATTACGCTAAACTCCGATCAATTGCTGATTTGCACGAACGCGTTTGCGCGCGAGTTACTCCCTGAACTTGACGTCGAGCCGGCGCGTGGGCAGGTGCTGGTCACATCGCCCATTCCGGGCCTGCGTTTCAGGGGTACCTTTCATTTCGACGAAGGCTTTTACTACTTTAGGAATCTCGGCGAGCGCGTCCTTCTCGGTGGTGCGCGAAATAAAGCCTTCCAGGAAGAACACACGGCCACGATGGAAACCACAGATCTGATCCAGGGTGAACTGGAAAAGTTCCTTCGCGAAACCATCATCCCGGGTGCGTCCGTGGGCATCGATTATCGCTGGAGCGGCATCATGGGCATGGGCGGCGCAAAAATGCCGATCGTCCGGCAAATCGCACCAGGCATATTTTGCGCCGTGCGCATGAGCGGAATGGGGGTAGCCCTTGCCCCGGTAATCGGCGAACAAATCGCAAAAATGATGAAAACATAAAACCCGGATCGACAGATCCGGGCGAAGTGTTTAAAGTCAGCATCGGCAGGTTAGGGCCTTAAAGTTTAAAGCTTTACTAATTTAGTAAGATTACCGGTTCCACCCGCATTTATTTTTACAAAGTACAACCCCGCATTCAGGTTGCCGATCGAGACCTGGAATTGAAGTTGCGTAATT
>JAJPJP010000289.1 GCA_021324175.1 Chitinophagia bacterium | reverse complement strand
GTCCGGCTCCGTCTGTGGATTGCGGGTAATCATAGAGTGAGGCTACTTCCGTCGGGAAAAAAGCTCCGGGAAAAGGATTGCTGATGGTCCTGGAAACAACCGCCCTGGCTTTTCCGGCGCCTGTCGGCTTCGCAAGTGTCTGCCATCTTACCGGGGCCAGCTTTGATTTTCTTAATCGGGGACGACCGATGGGACGGGTATCCAGACCAAACACGCCGTCGATCACGCCCAGGAATTTCGCGGGGACGTTCACTTTTCCTACACGACCGCGAAACTGGCCATAAACAGGATGAAGATAATCGCAAAGCTCAACGCCGAATGCATCATTGATATCTCCGATTTTACCTTCCAGCTCCACTTTTTTTTGGCGCGGATCCTGGCTGATCACATCGAGTTTTTTTCCCTTTGCCCATTGGACGATTTCCCGCAGGTCCGCCGGATCGGCGCCGAATACCGCGTCGTATTCATCGCCTGTGAAATAGTCCCTGTCTTTCGGCATCTGATAGCCCAATTGCTGTACACGCGCAAGGAGGGCTGCCGGCGGGTTCGAATTTTCCCGGGCGTAAATGCTGATCTTTATTTTTTGCGTGGGATCGGAAAGTCTCAGCAGTTTGACATTTGGCGCGATTTCGCGGTGGCTGCCAGGTATAGGCACCAGGTTCGAGCTCGGGTTCATTGAATCATTTTTATGCGTGACTGATTGTGGTCATGAATCATGACCATTGGCCTGGTAAAATTGAAGAGATATTTCCGGCCGGCAAATACCTCTTTCGGGGTATGGCGGGATCCATGTAAATGATCAAATGTCGATCAGGCAGCGCCGGGTAAAATCGTTTTGGAACATTCCCTGGGGCAATATTTACGGTATACGGCCAGCCGATTCGGGATTCCCACATAGGCATACATTTCTACGGCCAACCATTGAGGGAATTCATGATATAGTTTTTGCAGCATCAGTTTTTCGAAAGTTCATGAAATTCATGGATAAACCAGTCCTTGATCCAGCGGGAATAATATGCCGACGCAGTAGATGGATCAGTTGATTTTTCGATCAGCACTTTAGAAATCAGGTGCGCGGCCATCATTCCGCTCATGACAGCTTTTAATACGCCTTTTGAAGAAGAAGGATCCAACATATACGCCGCGTCTCCGAGGCAAAAATAATTCGTGCCGGACGCCTTTACTGCCTGACGCCAGGTGACGTCCCTGGACTTGGTTATTCCAATGGGATTCATGGTTTGCAATACGGCAGGTCGCCAGTTTTTTCCAATGCTTGTCTTGCGATAGTCCACATGTGTCCACTGGCATAAGCCTGGCTTTAATTGAGCAACCCAGGTCCAACTCGTTTGCTCCCGGTAAAAACAGGGTGCAGCAAGCGCGGGGGCAAACTCTCCCTGACACCCGCCATAATGCGCGACGATTTTATCCGACATGACCTGGATGGTATTTCCCAGTTGGCGGGTCAGCCAGAAATTATGCCCACTGGCGTCTAAAATATACTCACTCTGGTAGGATGTATTGCCCGAAAGGATTGTTGTTTTAGGATCGCCTAAAAAAGCCAGCGGACCGGCGCATTGCCGGACACGAACACCCAGCGACAAAGCCCGGTTTAATAAATAACTGTCCATTTCTTCCCGGGGAATTAGCCAGCCAAGCCAGGGATCTTGCTGCTCGTCTTTACCATAACCAATAAACGAAGATTCATTCTCCGCATAGCAGAAATATCCCTCGGGCCGGGCGTAATCGACGAGTGAAATCTCCTGCATGATGCCGAGTTCTTTGAAAAGAACTTCCATGCCTGGGTGAAGCGTTTCACCAGGTCTTTGACGCGGAAACCGGCGGGCTTCGAGGATCAACACAGATAGCCCTGATTCGGCAGCCTTAATGGCTGCCGAACAACCGGCGGGTCCCGCGCCGATGATGATCACGTGATATTTGATAATTTCTACCATTTTAGCGGAATGGTGCCACGGTTGACTTCGTTGAACTCTGTTGCGTTTTGGATTTTCCAAAATAAATACCGGTCAGAGAGCTGGCAGATATAGGCCTGCTCGACGCGGCGTTGTCGCCTCTTGCGATCTTTTGTCAGTATTTCTTCGCCTGTTAGCTTGGCGAACTCCAGAATATAACCGGGGCCACTGAGCCTGGCGTTTTCTCCTCTGTGCACTTCATCCCAATTTTTTACTTTTTGCACGGATATCACCGAGAGCCGCGTGGTACTCACATGATCACCTCCCGCCGGAGGCAATACAAAAATGCAATTGCGAAGAGCGATCATCCTGTCGATCCACTCTGCCGAGTTGACGAGGCTCAGTTTTTCCATCGTAAATGACTTTCGCAACATATTCGCCGTATAATCGGAGCGGTCAAGGCTGCAATAGTTGACGAGGTGATAGTTATCTTCAAAAAACGCTCCCTGTTCGCCATCCCAACCTGTTGAAGAAGCAGGTATGGCGCCACTAAGGACACCAGGGTGTTGGGGATGATAACCGAGCTCCTCATCCAGGAGTGGCATGGCCGTTTTAAAATAGCC
>JAJPJP010000110.1 GCA_021324175.1 Chitinophagia bacterium | reverse complement strand
TTGAAGGATGCATTCTTTCAAGTTTTTCAATTCCCCGTTTGAATAACTCCTTCGCCGCGCTATGCCATTTCTTTGCTTCGCCTTTTTTTTGCATTTGTTTAATCTCCCGTTCGTTTGAATCTCCTCCTAATTCATCCTTGATGCTCTTCATCTGCTGCTGCAAAAAATATTCTTTTTGTTGCTTGTCGAGCTCTGTTTTTGTCCTGGTAGTGAGCTTATTTTTCAGCTCGGCAAATTGCAATTCCCTCTGGAGAAGCTTCATTAGCAGGTCGGCACGAGCCTTAATGCTATTCTGTTTTAGAACTTCCTGTTTTTCGGTGAGCTCAGTGTTCAAATTGCTGGATACAAAGTGGATAAGAAAAGAAGGGTTCTCAATGTTTTTCAAGATTATTGCGGCTTCGGAAGGAATGTTAGGCGATAGCTGTATAATTTGTGTCGCGATATCCTTGATATTGGAAATATAAGCTTCAAAATCCTGGTCTTTAGGCGCTTCTTCTTCCGTCAGCAACAAGACCTCCGCGCGAAAGTATGGATCATATGATGTAATCGACCCCACTTTGAAACGGCGCTTTCCCTGAATGATTACGGTCGTTCCTCCGTCAGGCATTTTGATCAGCTTGATGATTTTTGCAACGGTTCCGATTTCTTCTAGATCGCCAATTTTCGGTTCGTCTACATTACTGTCCTTTTGTGCCAAAACGCCGATCAATTTGTCAGCTGCATAAACATCATTTACAGCTCTGATGCTTTTATCCCTACCGACGGTGATAGGAAGGACGACTCCCGGAAAAAGTACTGTATTTCTTAGCGGCAAAACTGGCAAATCCTTAGGAAACTCTTTGTCGTTCAACGAGTCATTGTCACTTTCATTCAAAGGGATTATGGGCATGAATTCCATCTCATCCTCAGTTCTCAGGAAAATATTCGGTTGTTTCATATTTAGATTAGATGACAAAATAGCACCTGTGAGGCAAAAATCCTATTATTTTTTCATGGCTTATATAGGATTCAACTTTGGTGCCAGCATAAGTCGCCCGGCTCAATACAAAAAGCCTCCCTGGCATTCAGGAAGGCTAATCTAATAATCCAAGCGTATTTACAGTATCCGAAATCCTACATAAACCTGTGCACCCTGATTTTTCCAGGATTCCACATTCGTAACGTCTCCAATATTGTTCATGCCGATAAAATATCTCGCTCCAAGTTTTAATCCACCCAAATTCAATTGTGCTCCTCCCACGAGTGAAAAGTCGCCGCGCCTGAACGCGGCTTTAGCACTATCAACAATATTAGTCTGGTTGACAAGGATACCGAACTGAGGGCCAAATTGAAGGGAAAGAATTTTGCTCGGGCGATAGCTAAGTAAAATCGGCATGGTCAGATAATCGAGGCTTCCCTTTACATCGTCAAAACCCTCAGGGACAATGGTACTAAAGTCAGTGGCCGTGCGGAAATTTGTCTGGTTAAACAGCATTTCGGGTTGAATTCCCCAGTGATTGTTAAGGTAGAGTTCAGCGAATGCACCGACATTATATGCAAAGTTGTATTCGTCGTTAAAAGATCTGCCATCAATCTTGAAAAGGTTGGCTCCGCCTTTGATTCCGATATGGAAACCCTGCGCGCTACTTTCAGTTGAAATAACCGCGATCAGAAAAAGGGCCAAGAAAACTGCTTTAGTCTTCATTTTGTTGTCTTTTGGTTTGACGAAAGATGATTCAGAATTAGGACGAAAATTACGCGGTATTATTTCATCGAATTTGTTAAAATGGTTTAATCGATCGTTAACGATTGGATAATAAAGTAAAGGCAAAGTTTAACGCCGTCAATAAAATTTTTTAACATTCGAAAATTAAATCACGTCTACCCCTAGACGTTACATGAATTAAGTCAACACTATTGTTGTGATTTCCGGAAGGATTCCGACCCGGCCAGGATAGCCGATAAAACCGTAACCTCGATTTACATAGATTTTTTGCTTTCCTTCTTCATAAAGACCTGCCCACTCTTTATAAACATATTGGACAGGGCTCCATCTAAAACCAGGAATTTCAACGCCAAATTGCATACCATGAGTATGGCCTGAAAGTGTCAAATCAATATTTTTATACTTACTGGTTACCTCATAATCCCAATGGCTCGGGTCGTGACTCATTAAGATCCTGAACGGATATCCCTCTGATCCTGCATACGCTTTTGCCATGTCGCCATAGCTATGGAAACTTTTTCTTCCACTTATATTTTGCACGCCAATCAAGGCAATGCTTTGATTATTTCTTTCAAGAGCTACGTGCTCATCCAGCAATAGCCGCCATCCCAACTGCGCGTGAATTTTCTTGAGATGATCAAGGTTTTTTGCTTTTTCAACAGCCAACTCGCCTTCCGGGTGCGAACCATAGTAATAATCACCGTAGTCATGATTTCCAAGAATTGAATAAACGCCCATCGGGGCTTTCAACTTGCTAAAAACATCCATATAATCAGCCATTTCAATTGCCTGATCATTTACCAGATCGCCGGTAAATAAGATGAGATCAGGGTTTTCCTTCAAAACCATGTCGACTCCGTGCTGCACGGATCTCTTGTTTGTAAAACTGCCAGAATGAATGTCCGACACCTGGATAATTTTTAGTCCTCTGAAGGAATCCGGAAGATTGGCAAATTCCAAATTAACGCGATGGATCTTATAGTTGTATTTATTGCTAAACCCATACATGAGCGTAGAAAAAAGACCACCACCTATTCCTAGCCCCAGCCAGCTCATGAATACAGAACGCGCTATGCCGTCGCTGCTGATATTTTCTCCCTCCGTGTTTCTAAAAAAAAGTTTTCCGCTTGCCCACTGAATTAACCTTCTAAGATCATCGAGCATTAAGAACACAGCTGCAAAAAGTTTTGCGAATAGCAAACCGATAATAATGGCAAAAAAATAATTTCTAAAGTGAGCTGGCCATGAAACGAAATTTAGAAATGGCAGAAGGGCAAGAAAAATCAAAATTGTCGCTGAAAGGGTCCAGTATCCTCCATAAATGAATACCTTGGTTTTTTGCGATTGATTTTGACAAATTACTTTAATTGCCTGGAACACATAAAAATCTAGGAGAACCATTATGCCCAGAATAATCCAGGCAAACCTTGCAATTCGCATGTACTGATTTTAATTTTTTACAAAGGTTATAAAATGTGCGCTAATTTAAAATGGAATAAAGTCCATTAGTTGTGAATTTATCTTTGCAAGCGTAATTTGATCGGCGATTTCGCCATCAGCATTTAACAGGCTGGCGACTACCGAAATTGGCAACTTGTTTGGATGTACAACTACCTTCAAATAATGCAAAATTCCCGTTAAATCATCCATGCCGCGAAGGTTTCCTGCTCGCCCGGTCGAGATTCCGGTCAAAAGTGCTTTTTTATTCCACCAGGTTACCGCAACGTCAGAAACATCAAACATGCATTTGAGAACTCCGGGAATGCTTCCATTATATTCCGGCGAAATGAAAATAAATTTACTGCTGGGAATTAGGACCTTTTCCTCTAGGTCAACATACCTCTCACTTCGCTCAAGTACGTTAAGATTTTCCAATGACACCAATGATGCCGGGATTCCCATGCTTTTCAAAATTGACTGATATTGCCCAGCCACCTTTAAAGTATTGCTGTGGGGTCGATTCGTGCCTGAGATGATGCAGTACATGGCTGTACTATAACAGGGAAACCAAGCAAATGTTTGTCATAATTTGTGGCCAAGGCCTATTTTTGCCCATTGCAAACGAAAGTTGATAAAAAAGGGAAAACTTAATTTTGTCAATTTATCATTTGAATACAACTTTACCGGAGACCGCTAATGTTTCAAATGGCATGGCAGGTAAAAAACTGTCACATTTAATTCTCTCTATGGCGAAAATAATTGGGGTAGCAAATCAAAAAGGGGGGGTGGGGAAGACTACGACTGCCATAAATGTTGCGGCCAGCCTCGCGGTTTTGGAATTTAAAACCCTTCTTGTTGATGCTGATCCACAGGCCAATAGCACGACAGGAGTAGGATTTGACCTGCATAACATTACCCACAGCCTTTACGACTGCATGGTTAATAACACGACAGCCAAGGATGTCATCTTGAAGTCGGAAATACCCTATCTTGATGTTATCCCGTCGCATATTGACCTCGTTGGAGCCGAAATTGAAATGATAAATTATCCCAATCGCGAAAAAGTTCTAAAGAATATACTGGATCCGGTCAGGGGCGATTATGAATTTGTCATCATTGATTGTTCACCATCGCTTGGACTGATAACTGTAAATGCTTTAACCGCGGCAGATTCTGTGATAGTCCCGGTCCAAACTGAATTTTTTGCGCTGGAGGGCTTGGGTAAATTGCTTAATACGATCAAGATTGTACAAAACCGCCTAAATCCCCAATTGACTATTGAGGGCATTTTAATGACTATGTATGATGGAAGACTACGTCTTTGCAACCAGGTAGTGAGCGAGCTTCGGAAACATTTTGACGAAATGGTTTTTGACACAATAATTCATCGCAATACCAAGATAAGTGAAGCGCCGAGCGTAGGAAAACCAGTAATCTTGTACGACGCCTACAGCAAAGGGGCTGCAAATTACCTCAATCTGGCAAAGGAAATTTTGCAGAAAAATAACCGAACTAAAATTACGCAGGCCGAAAGAATCCTGGAATGATTTTCTACTGCCAGGAATTGTCAAATAAGCTGTGATTTTCGACTGTTCATTTGAATTATTTTAACATGACTGGGCCAAAACAAAATAAAGAAGCTTTGGGCAAGGGGATACGCTCGCTTCTTCAAAGCATTGACGACGATCTGAAGACGTCGTCGGGAAACCTGAAAACGTCTGTTGTTGAAAATGTGACGGGTATCTTGCGAATTGACTTAAACGAGATCGAAACAAATCCAAAACAACCAAGAAAGGATTTTGATGAGCATTCGCTCAACGAACTAGCCGCATCCATTAAGATGCACGATATCGTTCAACCAATTACCGTTTCCAAACTTCCATCCGGCCGTTATCGTATAATTTCAGGCGAAAGGAGATTTCGTTCGGCAAAAATTGCGGGGCTAAAAACGATTCCTGCCTACATTCGTTCCGCCAATGATCAACAGCTCCTGGAGCTCGCTTTACTCGAAAATCTTCAGCGAGAAGATTTAAATGCAATTGAAATATCGCTCAGTTACAAGCGCATGATGGATGAGTTGAATTACACACAGGAAGAAGTATCGGAAAGAATGGGGAAGGAAAGAAGTACAGTTGCAAACTACATCAGGCTCCTGAAACTTCCACCCGACATTCAGGCAGCAGTTCGTAACAATACATTGACAATGGGGCATGCGCGCGCGCTTATCAATGTCGACACTGTTGACAGGCAATTATATATTTTTAAAGAAATTAAAAATAAAGGTCTTTCAGTTCGCCAGACCGAAGAATTGGTTCGAAGATTATACAAGAATTCCCGTCCTGTTAAAGATTTCTCAATTCCTCCACTACCTCCATTATTCAAGAAAATTGAGGATAATTTAGCTTCTCATTTCGGCACACGTGTAAAACTTCATCACCACAAAGATGGCCACGGGAATTTTAACATTGAATATTATTCTGTACAAGACCTGAATAAGATTCTCGAGATGATGAATGTGCCGCTGAATTGAGTAACATGCGAGTTGTAGCCATCATCATATGGGTTGCGTTGTCTACAATACGAATGGCACATGGTCAAGACAGCTCTGCGCAGATGGCGAACCGTCACTCCACTGTCGATTCCCTGGCAAAAAGTAAAAACGGTAGGATCGATTCTTCCCTGGCAAAAAAAGATTCTGTTTTAAGGAAAAAAGGACCCAACCCGAGGAGGGCCACGATCTATTCAGCTATTTTACCGGGGGCCGGACAGCTCTATAACAAGAAATATTGGAAGATACCCATTGTGCTGGCGGCAGTAGGCGTTCCCGCCGGCCTCTATTTTTATAATAAGAATTGGTACAACAAGACTCGTTATGCGCTGGCAGTTCTTGCAAATGGAAGCTATTTCAGCAAGGATAGTATTTCTCGCGTCGATCCAAGATTGATTGGGTTTATTTTTAGTGATACGCCTCATAACTTAAATACCCTAAATCCATATGGGGTTTCCGGGCTGGAGAAATACAGGAACTATTTCCGCAGTAATGAAGATTATTCTGTTTTATTTTTTTTATTATTTTATGGGCTTCAAATCGTAGATGCCACGGTGGACGCACATCTCAAACTATTTGACGTCGATCGCGACTTGAGTCTTCACCTCGGAATGCCCTCATATCCTTCAGGCAATAGCTATGCACTCAGTCTCTTTCTCGATTTTCATAAAAGGACGCAAAAATTATATAATGTGAATTAGTGAGAAAGGCCCCTGGCACAAAAGCAACGCTCTTTCTGACGATTTCTTCCTTTAGCGTTTGAGATGTTTATGCTAATTTTCCTGCAAATATCTATGGATTATGAAAATCGCATTAATCGGATACGGTAAGATGGGTAAGGCTATTGAAGATGTGGCAGTTCAAAGAGGTCATGAAATAGTATTGAAAATCGACATCGGCAACCTTAGCCAGTTTAATGAAATTACGCTGGCAAAGGCCGATGTTGCGATCGAGTTCACTACTCCTCACAGCGCTTATCAGAACATTATGACGTGCCTGGAAGCCGGTACTGCGGTGGTTTCTGGTACCACGGGTTGGCTGAGCAAGTTTGAGGAGGTAGTCAAATTTTGCCGGGAACACAATGGCTCCTTTCTCTATGCCAGCAATTTTAGTGTTGGCGTAAATATTTTTTTTGAGATCAACAAACTGCTTGCGCGTCTTATGTCGAACCAAAGCGAATATAACGCACGACTTAAAGAAATTCACCACACAGAAAAAAAAGATGCGCCCAGCGGGACGGCAATAACACTCGCAGAGCAGATAATCGAGAAAATTCCCCGGAAACTGAAGTGGGTAAACCAAGCATCGGCTGATCCAGGCGATTTGGAGATTATTAGTGAGCGAATCGACCCCGAGGCAGGCACGCATCTCGTGCGCTATAGTTCAGCAATTGATGATATCGAGATATCCCACATTGCTCACAACAGAAAGGGCTTTGCGATTGGAGCCGTGCTTGCCGCTGAGTTCCTGAAGGGCAAAAAGGGTACCTATACGATGAAAGATGTACTTGCCTTTGACCTCAAGTAAAGGTTCTCGGATGCGCTTTAATTTCGGCTATATTTACATTTTAAAAATAGCTTTAGATGCTTTCGAAAAAAACGCAATACGCCTTTCAGGCTCTTATGTATTTGGCTGAGAAAGGGAAGGAAAAACCAGTCCTTATCGCAGAAATTTCAAAGAAAAAGAAGATACCATTAAAATTTCTTGAAAATATCTTGCTGGATTTGAAAAAAGCAGGAATTCTTGACAGCAAGAAAGGCAAGGGTGGGGGTTATTTTCTGGCCATGAATCCAAAGGATGTTCAGCTCGCAACTGTCATGCGACTTCTCGATGGCCCTATATCCCTCGTCTCCTGCGTGAGCCTTTATTTTTATCAAAAATGCAAGAATTGCGATGAAAAAAGCTGTGGCCTCCACGATGTAATGGCCCAGGTTCGCGATGCAAATTTGAGAATACTTGAAAAAAAGACGATAGCCGATATTTCCCGGATGTAGTTACATCCGGTTCGTTTCGATTGCCAGCTCTTTTT